>NZ_JACCQB010000050.1:0-46583 GCF_015712265.1 Burkholderia sp. 9777_1386
GAGCGCGGCCACGATCTGCTCCACCGAATATTGCTTGCGCTTCATCGCCAACCTCCCGTTCCTATTGGGAAAATTGCCTCCGAAACACTAACACTCATTTGTGTCCAGGATTTCTAGAGCAGATCAGTCGAACGATGGACGGGGCGGCCGTTTTGTCATTGGGCAGCGGTTTCGGCTGGATACATCAAGCCGAACAACGCACGAATCCGCCATTTAGGCAGAAATCCATGCAAATCACATCGCCGATGTGAATGAAATATATAGATTTCTACCGAAATACGAACCACGCGGCCGAATCACCCCACCGCGCACTGCGCGTCTACGGCCGCCCGCGCAGCGCCGCCTCGATCTTGCGATCGGTCTTGTACTGGCTCAACGCATACACCGACCAGATCGCGGCCGGCAACCAGCCGATGATCGTGAGTTGCAGGAGCAGGCAGATGATCCCGGCGATCGGGCGGCCGATCGTGAAGAACTGGAACCACGGGAGCAGCAGGGCAAGCAAAAGGCGCATGAACGGTCCTCTCGGTACGTCGTTGAACGGGTGATGCGCGACGAATATGCCGGTGCACGCGCCTGAATTCAAGCCATGCACCGGCATCGCGGCGCCGTGATCCGCCCGGCGCCGCGTTCACCCCACTCAACTTCCGAAACGCCCGCGTCATGCCGCGGACGCACCGCCCTTCCCCACGCTCAACGCCCGATACCGAGCCCCGGCAGCACGCGCGTGTTCTCGGCCACGACCGCCTGCAGCAGGCGCGGGTCGGCGCCGAGCAGCGCGAGGATCGTCGGCGCGACCTGCTTCGTGCCGACGAGGTCGTTCACCGTGCGCGCACGATGAATGCCCGGATACGACACGAGCAGGCCGAGGTGGCTGTCGTCCGGCGCGTTGCCGCCGTGCTCCTCGTCCTTCTTCGTGCTCGACGTGTAGATCACGCCCGGATTCGGCTGGACGACGATGTCCGGCGTGCGGCCGTTGGCCGGATCGCCGAAGCGCTCGGCGAGCGCCGCGCCGTACAGCACGTACGCCTGCGGGCCGTCCGCGCAGATCCCCGGCGCGTTGCAGCCGAGGTTCGCCTTCAGCGTCTGCACGACGGCCGTGCGCTGGCTGCGGTCGCGCAGCCAGATCAGCCCGACGTCGTCGGTCTGCACGAAGCCCGTGCCGACCAGGCCCGAACCGTCGTTCAGGTTGCCCGTCGTCGTGTTGTTCTGGCCGAAGTTGCCGTTCGGGTCGAGGAAGTTGTTCGCTTCGAGCAGCTTCGTCAGCGTGTCGCCGTTCTTCACGAGCTTCGTGTGATCGCTCGGCGACTGGCCGTGCTTCGACGTGACGATCACGGCCGTCGACGAATACAGGTTCGCCTGCTTCAGCGCCGCGACGACATGGCCGATCGCGTCGTCGACATACGTGATCGCGTTCGCGACCTGCCCGTTCGGCGTGAAATCGGCGTCGAGATAGCCGCCGCCCTTCGCGACCGGCGCCTTCTGCGCGACGCTCAGCGTCTGGAAGTTCGCGCCGAACAGCGTCGGCACCGGTGCGGTCTTCGTGCCGGTCGAATCGCGGCCGCCGATCTGGTTGATCAGCGCCTGCACGTGCAGGTTGTCGAAGCGCGCGGTGTGCGAATAGACGTCGGTGTACGCGGTGTTGGTCGCCGGGTCGATCGAATTGATCTCGGTGCGCATCAGGTCGTCGACGCCGGTGCCCGACGGGCCGTTCAGCCAGTCGTAGCCCCACGCGTGCTTGTCGGCCCACGCGGTGCGCGCATTCGGCACGCCGGCCTTCACCGCCTCGAACACCGTGTTGGTCTTCACGTAGTTGTGCGGGTAGACCGGCACGCACTGGCCGTTGACCTTCGCATGCGGGATCGCCTGCGGATTGAACGCGCCGCCGCCGTCGAGGTGCACGAGCGCGCCGCCGTTCTGCGCATCGATGCCGGTCGTCTCGTCGAACACGACGTTCCAGCCCTGCTTGCCCGAGCACGTGGTGTCGCTCGGCGCGTACAGGTTGCGGTCGTACGACACGTCGTAGAACAGGCCGGCCGTCTTCGGCGAGCCGCCCGTCACGAGCGCGGCGAGGCCCGGGAACGAATCCGACAGGCCCGGCGTATACGCATTCGCATACGTCACACCGCTCTTCGCGAGCACCGCGATGTTCGGACACGTATTCGCGCCGATGCAGCGCGCGAGATCCTGTTCGTGCAGGCCGTCGATGCTCAGCAGCAGCACGTGCTTCACGACGCGGCTCGCCCGGCCGTTGTCCCCGCCCTGAGCGTTGCCGTCCTGTTGCGCCGCATGCACGCCCGCGCTGGCGAGCGCCAGCGCGCCCGCCACCATCGCCGCCATTTTCCGTTGCTTGATGAACCTGGAAATCATCACCCCACCTCACCGATTGATGTTGAACCACGTGACCTGCCTTCAGGCGCGCAAAATATCGCCGGATCGTGCGGCGCTCGGATGAAGCGGGGCTTTCTGTTCTCTGTCAAACGTAACCAATCGCAAATGACATCACGCGGTCGCAATCCGCGGCCCTCGCGTGCGCCGGCCCGTGCGGCGGGATTTTTTTTCGGGTTGGCCCGCGACTATTGGCGTGCGATAAAGGGTTTTCCCTGACCCGGAGCACGAGTATGTCGACCCTGGAAGCTCTCCGGTTCGTGCTGGACGATGCACGTACCCCTGAAATCATCCGTCATCACGTCGTCGACGCGCTGCAGTACGCGTTGCGCAACTACGGACCGGTGTTCACCGCGAAGGAAATCGAATGGCTGACGCAGTGGGACGACGCGCGTCTGCCGCTGGCCGCGAGGAAGGAACTGGACAAGCGCGAACCGGCGATCGCCGGCCGCTGAAAAAAAGCCGCCGCGCCCGACGAGTACGGGCGCGGCGGCGGATGCGGGATGACGGACGGCGGTAACGCTTACTGCAGCCCGAAGTCGACGCGGGTCGTCGCGCCCTTGTCCGAGATGCCCTTCGCATCGAGCTTCGGCGCGACGACGAACATGCGGCTCGAATCGATCTTGCCGTCGAGGTACTGGCGCACGGCCTGCGCGCGCTGCTGCGCGAGCGCACGCAGCGCGTTGTCGTCGGCCGGCGCATGATCGGCGAGCGCCTGCTTCATGTCCGCATCGGGCAGCGTCTTCTGCAGGCCCACCAGGTTGCGCGGCTTCTTGAAGTCGGCGGCCTTGTACGCGCGCGTCAGGTACTTCGAGTATTCGGCCTTGTCGACCTTCACCGACATCGGATCGACGCTCTCGCCCTGCCCGACCACGTCCTTCAGCTTCTGCTGGCGCACCAGCCGCTCGACGTACGCGTCACGCAGCCCCGGCGTGTCCTGCGCCGGATCGACGCGGCCGATCAGGTCGAGGCGGATCGACGGCTTCTCGGTCAGCATCTTCACGACCGTGTCGAGCTTCTTCTGCTGCGTGTCGGTCAGCGCATACGATCCCGGCGCGAACTCGACGTAGCCGAGATCCTCGCCGCCGCCGCCGAACGCATTCGCGAGCAGCGTGAACGGCGACGTGACGGCCTTCGCGATCAGGTTCAGCACCGCATGCCAGATCAGCCCGCCGACGCTGAACTCCGGATTCGACAGCGAGCCCGACACCGGCAGGTTCACGTCGATCTGGCCGCGCGTGTTTTTCAGCAGCGAGATCGCCAGCTTCACCGGCAGCTTCGTCGCCGTGTCGTTCTCGACCCGATCGCCGAACGTCAGCTGATCGATGAAGATGTGGTTGTTCGCCGACAGCTGGTCGTTCGCGAGCTGGTAGTGCAGGTCGACGTTGAGCTTGCCCTTCGTGATCGGATAGCCGGCGTACTTCGCCGAATACGGCGTGAGGTTGGTCAGCTCGATGTCGTGCGCGGTCGCCGTGAGGTCGAGCGCCGGCTTCTCGATCAGCGGGTTCACCGAGCCCTTGATCGAGATCGGCCCGTTGCCCGCGAGGTTCGCGGCGACGTCGACCGGCGCGGACGTCGTCGAATCCGTGCCGAACGCGCCGACCGTGCCCTTGATCGCGACGAGGTTCGCCGTGTAGTTCGGCTTGATGAAGTTGTCCGTGTACGTGACGCGGCCGTTCTGCAGCACCAGTTCGCCGAAGTGCATCCGCACCGGGTTCTGCGGCTGCGGCGCGGCCTTCACGACCACCGTCGCCGACGCGGCGGCCGGCACGGACGCCTGCTGCGCGGCCGCGGCCGATGCGGCCTGCGCGGCGGCCGGCGGCGTCACGCCCGGCGACAGCGGCACGGGCTCGCCCTTGCTCGCGTCGCGCGTGAGCGACTGCGCAGGGCCCGTCTCCTTCGCGACCACGTCCTTCAGGTTCAGCCGCCCCTGCGCATCGAGCAGCACGCGGCCGTAGAAGTTCGAGAACGTCACGCGCGCGGCGTCGACGTCGGTGCCCTTCTCGTCGTAGTTTGCCTTCAGGTTCGACAGCGCGAGCGAGCGCCAGCCGGCGAACGGGTCGGACGTCGCCTTGTCGAGCATCCGCACGTCGACCAGCGCGACGTCGCCGCGATAGGCCGCGCGCGGCGTGTCCTTCACCTGCGCGAACGTCAGGTTGCCCTGCGCGTTGAGCAGCGCGCTGGCGATCGTCGCGTTCAGCGCGCTGCCGAAGTACGGCTCGAACGCGGCCGCGTCGAGGCGGTTGCCGTTGATCTTCAGGCCGAGCTTCAGCGGCTGCGCGGTCACGTCACCCGTCACGTTCAGCGAGCCCTTGCGGTTCAGCGTCGCTTTCAGTTGCACGGGCAGCGGCTTCGTCAGGTCGTCGCTCACCTTCTGCACCGACAGCTCCAGCGGCTTGATCGCCAGCTTCACCGGACGCGGCGTCGACAGGTCGGTGAAGTTCGCGGACGCCTCCTTCACGTTCAGCGCGTCGATCCGGTAGTGCCACGACGGCGCGGCGGCCTGCGCCTTGCGCGCGACCGTGCGCTTCGGCACCGCCGCCTGCGCGGGTTCGGCGAGCGCCGCGAGGTCGATCTTGCCGTCCTTCAGGCGCTTCACGTCGAGCGCGAGCCCGCTTGCGTCGACGCTCGCGATCTCCGCGGTGCGCGCCGCGACGTCGACCTTCGCGATCTTCGCGCTCGCGTCGGGCAGCACGATCGCGGGCGCCTTGTTGTCCGGCGCGGCGATCTTCAGCGACTTCAGGCTGACCGTGCTGTCGGCGACTTCCGCGGCGAGCGGCGTCTTGCCCCAGTCGGTCTTCGCGTTGACGGTCGCGCCGAGCGTGCCGTCGAGCACGCGTGCGCGCGTCGCCTCGCCGAGGTACGGCTGCAGCGCCGGCAGCGCGAGCGCGGCGACCGTCAGCTTCGTGTCGGCCTGCTTCGCGGCGAGATTGAACGCGCCTTCGGCCGTCACGTCGCCGCCGCGCGACAGCGACGTCGACAGCGTGTATTTCGCGGGCGTCTTGCCCTGCAGCGAGAAACCGTCGAGCGTCGCGGCGAGCTTCGTCAGCGACATCGCGGTCGGCGTCGCCGGCACACGGTCGTCGACGTTGATCGTGCCGCCGTCGATCGCGACATGACGGATCGTCAGGTCGAGCGGCGGCGCTTCCTTCGCGGCGGCGCTACGTTCGGCCTTCGCGCCGCTGGCGGCGGCGACGGCGCCGGACGCACCGGATGCGGCGGCGACGGCCGACGCGGCCGGCTTGCCAGCCCCGGCCTCGACCTTCGGCGCGGCGGCCGGTTGCGCGACGAGCTTCTCGACGTTCAGCACGCCCTGCTTGTCGCGCGACAGGTCGACCACCGGCCGGTCGATCCGGATCTCGTCGAAGTGCATCGCGTTGCGCAGCGGCTCGAGGCCGGCCGCCGCGACGTGCACGCCGCGCGCGGCGAACAGCGGCGCCGACGCGCGGTCGGTCACCTTCGCGTCGTTCAGGTCGACGGTGCCCGACACGCGCAGCGCCGGCGTCTCGCCGCTCATCACGAAATTGACCGTGAGGTTGCTGCTGAGCAGGCCGCTCGTCACGGCCACCGGCAGCTTCGCCGGCACGTACGAGATCAGCTTCGGCACGTCGAGGCGGTCGAACTTCAGCGCGATCTCCGATTCGCGCGACTGCGCGAACGGCTTGGTCTTGCCGTCGATCGAGATCGGGCTGCCGTCGAAGCGCGCGCGCAGCTTCGGCTCGACGAAGATGTCGGTCTTCGAGGCGAGCGTCGCGATGTACGGGATGCCGAGCGTCCAGTTGTCGACCACGTGCTTTTCGTTCAGCAGGCGATCGTCGAAATCGATCCGGCCGTCGTTGACCTGGATGTTCGACACCGAGAATTGCGTCGGCTTGCTGTCGGGCTTCGGCCTCGGCGACGAGAACTTCTCGATCAGGTCGGTGAAATTGAAGCGCTGCGCATCGTAGCGGACGATGTGAAAGCGCGGCGAGTCGAGTCGGACCTCGTTGACGATCGGCGCGCCGCGGAACAGCGACGACCACGACGGCCGCACGACCAGCTTGCCGATGTCGATGAAATCGCCCTGGCCGCCGCGCTCGCCGAGGTGGATGCCGTCGGCTTCGAGGTTCAGCGTATACGGGTTCAGCGCGATGCGCTGGATCGTGGCCGGCCGGTCGAGCTGCTTGCTCAACTGCTGTTCGGCGACATGGCGGATCAGCGGCGGCGCCGCGAAGAAGCCGAGCAGTCCGAATAAAACGATGAAGATCAGCACCCCGATGCCGATACGCCGGGTGCGGCGCGAGCGTGCAACGCCGCCGAGGGCATGGAGGGTCGAGGGTACGGTTTCTTTGTCTGCGCTTGCCATGCTTGAATGCCTCGGGAATGGATGCCGGGCCGCACCGGATAACCGGGCGGCCGCGCACGCTATCCCGAAAGTATAGGCTCAGGAGGTGACGGTACGGAGGTCGGGCGCCGCCGCAGCGCCCGCCGGTCGGACAACGGCGACGGTCAACCGTTCATTTCCGGACGATGACGGGCGGCATCCAGGACCCGTCGCTCGCCTGCGGCTTCGGCGCGTACAGGCGCAACGCGAGCGCGAAATCGGTACGCGGCGCCGGCAGCCAGTTGGCCGCATGCGTGCCGCCCGGCGACGCCGACACGACGATGTCGATCGAGCCGTCATGGTTGCGGCGCAGCCGGTCGCGATCGCCGAGCGAGCGGCGCGCCGACCCGACGTCGGGCAGCGCGCCGTTGGTCGTGTACGGCGTGAGCGTCCAGAATGCGCGCACCGGCGGCAGCGCGCCCGGCGCGAAATGCAATACGTAGCGGTTCGCGCCGTTCAGCGGATGGCCGTCGCTGTCGACGCGGGCGACCGCGAGCGTCTCGTCGTCGCGCGTCGCGGTGCCGAACTGCGTGTAGGCCGCGTACGCGCGCAGTGCGTAGTCCTGGCCGTACTTGCCGGCCGTATCGCCGATCCAGCTCCAGCCGTTCGCGTTCAGCAGGTTCGACGGCGCCGCCGCGAGCCGCGCGCGCGCCTCGGCGACGCCGGCCGTCGCGGCCGTCAGACGGTCGCCCGTCCACAGCACCGGGTAGCCGGCCGTCACGCCGATGTCGGCGAGCGATTCCTGCGCGTGCGCGTCGTCGGCCGGCGCCGGATTGTCCTGCAGCGCCCGCGCGAAGCGCGTGAAGAACGCCTTCGGGTCGAGCGCGGCGACCTGCTCGGCCGGCGTGCCGCCCCCCACCGCCTCGGACGGCGCGCTGCCCGCATGGACCGCGACCGACGCACCGCGCTCGGCGCCGGTGTACACCGACAGCGGCACCACGCGGATCGCGCGCTGCAGTTTCTTCACGTTCGTCAGGTCGCGCCCGCCGCTCGTCTGCAACCGCACTTCGAGCCACGCATTGGCGGACGGCACGTCGACACGCAGCACGCCCTTCGGCAACGTGCCTTGCCAGTCCTTCGCGGCGAAGGCAATCGTTTGCGATCGGCCGGCACCACGGGGGCCGCGTGCGGCGACGCTCGACGACGACCACAGCACGTTGGTCCACATGTCGAGCGCACGCGCGTCCCAGTAGCGGCCGCGCGTGTCGGGCAGCGTGACGATCACGGGTTCGGCGGCGACATCGAGCCAGCCGGTCGAGTCGAGCGTGTCGACGCCCGGCAGCGGCGGGTTGACCGCGCCGACGGGCGGCAGCGCCTGCGCGTGGCGCAGCGTGTTGAGCGGCGCCTGCCCCGGTTGCGCGCCGTCGCCGCCCGTCGCGGCTTCCTTCGCGACGTCCATCAGCACGAGCGGATACGCATAGATATAGGAGTCGGCAACTTCCGCCCGCATCCAGCCGGTTTTCCGCTGGATCGCGTCCGGTTGCGACGCGCATCCTGCAAGCAACGCCGCAATGGCCAGCGACGCGCACGCGCGTCGCAGAGAAACTGATTCTCGCTGGTTTTCAATCATCGATTACTGGCCGAATATCGTTCTTTTCAGTCAACGCCCTGTTCGTCTCGCGAACGGCTAAAACAGGGCACCCCAGCGTACCCGGATGACCGTTTCGCTACGTTTCGTAACGGTGGGCGCTGATGTCAGGCCGGTATCATAGCGCCTAAGGGCATCCCCCAATATGCCGAATAACGGGTAAAACGGTAGTCGAACTATCAACGAATCTGAAATATTGCACAGGATTCGACAAAAATCTGAAACGGCGCCATCGCGCCGGAATGATGGCCAGACGAGGGCCGTCGACGATGATCGACCAATGGTGTCACTATTGACACCACAGGCTACGCCAAGCGAATGGAAGATCCTCGACCAAATGACGCGCAAACCCGCGAAGGTGCGCTTCATCGATCTGTTCGAGATCTCGCAGGTTCTCGACGCGATCGATCGACTGAAGGAACAGAAATCATGACCCAAGACCACTTTACGTACCGCGTAACGTGGTCCCCGGAGGACGGGGAGCACGTCGGCCTCTGCGCGGAATTCCCGTCTCTTGCGTGGCTCGACGCAACACCGGAAGGCGCGCTGGTCGGCATTCGCCGGCTCGTCGCCGACGTCGTGCGCGAGATGACGGCGAATGGCGAGACGGTGCCCGAACCGATCGCCGACCGAACCTACAGCGGCGAATTCAAGGTTCGCATCCCGCCGCAGGCGCACCGCGCGCTGGTCATCCAGGCCGCCGAGCAAGGCGTCAGCCTCAATCGCCTCGCAAGCGCCAAGCTCTGCGCCTGAGCGCACCCCCCCCGGCACGCTCGGTCGCCCGGTCGTCCGTCCGGAAGCCGGGCGATCGCTTTTTCCGCGTTGTGACAACCTGTGTACATCGACCTGCGTCGCATCGTCGCCGGCGCTTGACCTTACCATCATGGGAATGTTGATACTGGAACCATTCGCGGCACGAACCGCGCTTTTGGGGAATCCGACATGACTGAACCACTTGCCTCCGCGGCACGGCAAACGATCGCGCTGAGCGTCGACGGCATGCATTGCGGCGGCTGCACGGGCCGCGTGCAGCGCGCGCTGGCCGCCGTGCCGGGCGTCGTCGATGCGGCGGTCGATCTCGATACACAGGCGGCGACGGTCACCGCGCAGGACACGGTCGAGCCCGAGCGGCTCGTCGACGCGATCCGTGAGGCCGGCTACCACGCAGCGGTGCGCGACGCGGCCGTCGAAGCCGGTGCGGTCACGCCGGCGGCGCGCGAAGCAACGCCGCCTGCGCCGGCCGCCGCCGCGACGATCGAACTCGATATCGAAGGCATGACCTGCGCGTCATGTGTGTCGCGCGTCGAAAAGGCGCTCGCGAAGGTGCCGGGCGTCACGCGCGCATCGGTCAACCTTGCGACCGAACGCGCGACGGTCGACGCGTCGGCCGGGGTTTCCGCCGCGCAATTGGCAGATGCCGTGAAACAGGCCGGCTATGGCGCGACGCCGACAGCGTCGGATACCAATGCCCCGGCCGCCGCCCCGACCCGCCCCGCTACGCCCGCGAGCATCGAACTCGACATCGACGGGATGACCTGCGCGTCGTGCGTGTCGCGTGTCGAGAAGGCGCTCGCGAAGGTGCCGGGCGTCACGCGCGCCTCGGTCAATCTGGCAACTGAACGCGCGACGGTCGACGCGTCGGCCGACGTATCCGCCGCCCAGCTTGCCGAAGCGGTGAAACAGGCCGGCTACGGCGCGACACCGGCGGCCGTCGCCACGCCTGCGGCCCCCGCCACTTCCGCGGCCGCCGACGTCGAACTCGACATCGGCGGCATGACCTGCGCGTCCTGCGCCGGCCGCGTCGAAGAAGCGCTGGCCGCCGTGCCGGGCGTCGCGCGCGCGACGGTCAATCTCGCGACCGAGCGCGCGTCGGTGCACGGCGCCGGCGCACTCGACGCCGCCGCGCTGATCGCCGCCGTCACCACGGCCGGCTACCATGCATCGCTTCCCGCCGCGTCACCCGCCGGCGCAACGGCCGGCGCCGACGCGCAACCGGCCGGCCCCGCGCCGGACGCCGACGCACGCAAGCGCCGCGAGGCCATCCGCGAACGCAACCTCGTGATCGGCGCCGCCGTGCTGAGCGCGCCGCTCGTCGCGCCGATGCTCGCCGCGCCGTTCGGCCTCGACCTGATGCTGCCCGGCTGGCTCCAGCTCGTGCTCGCGTCGATCGTGCAGTTCGGCTTCGGCGCACGCTTCTATCGCGCGGCCTGGCATGCGGTGAAGGCGCGCACCGGCAACATGGACCTGCTCGTCGCGCTCGGCACGTCGGCCGCGTACGGGCTGAGCCTGTGGATGCTGCTGCGCGATCCCGCGCATCCGGGCCATCTGTATTTCGAAGCGTCGGCCGTCATCGTCACGCTCGTGCGCTTCGGCAAGTGGCTCGAATCGCGCGCGAAGCGCCAGACCACCGAGGCAATCCGCGCGCTGAACGCGCTGCGCCCCGACCGCGCGCGGGTCGTCGAGCACGGCGTCGAACGCGACGTGCCTCTATCGCACGTGCGCGTCGGCACGCACGTCAGCATCCGGCCCGGCGAGCGCGTGCCGGTCGACGGGCGGATCGTGTCGGGCCGCTCGCACATCGACGAATCGCTGATCACCGGCGAAAGCCTGCCCGTGCCGAAGGACGACGGCGACGCCGTCACGGCCGGCTCGATCAACGGCGAAGGCGCGCTCGTCGTCGCAACCACCGCGATCGGCGCGGAGACGACGCTCGCGCGCATCATCCGCCTCGTCGAATCCGCGCAGGCCGAGAAGGCGCCGATCCAGCGGCTCGTCGATCGCGTCAGCGAGGTGTTCGTGCCGGCGATCCTCGGCATCGCCGTGCTGACGCTGGTCGGCTGGCTGATCGCCGGCGCCGGGATGGAAACCGCGATCCTCAACGCGGTCGCGGTGCTCGTGATCGCCTGCCCGTGCGCGCTCGGTCTCGCGACGCCGGCCGCGATCATGGCCGGCACCGGCGTCGCGGCCCGGCACGGCGTGCTGATCAAGGACGCGCAGGCGCTCGAACTCGCGCAGCGCACGACCGTGATCGCGTTCGACAAGACCGGTACGCTGACCGAAGGCAAACCGTCCGTGACGGCGTTCGACGCCGTCGGCGTGCCGCGCGACGAAGCGCTCGCGCTCGCGGCGGCCGTGCAGCGGCAGAGCGACCATCCGCTCGCTCGCGCGGTGGTCGCCGCGCATGACGCCGACGTGGCCGCACGGGGCGGCGCAGCCGCGCCGGTCGTCGCGACCGATGCGCGCGCGGTGGCCGGGCGCGGTGTGGAAGCGCACGTCGGCGGGCAACAACTTGCGCTCGGCAGTACGCGCTGGCGCGACGAACTCGGCATCGCGGTACCGCCGGCGCTCGACGCGCGCGCGGCGGAACTCGAACGCGCCGGCAACACGATCTCGTGGTTGATGCGCGTCGATGCGCCGCGCGCGGTGCTCGCGCTGATCGCATTCGGCGACACCGTGAAGCCGGGCGCCCGCGACGCGATCGCGGCGCTGTCGGCGCGCGGCGTCGCGAGCGCACTCGTGACGGGCGACAACCGTGGCAGCGCGGCGGCCGTCGCGGCGGCGCTCGGCATCGGCGAAGTGCACGCGCAGGTGCTGCCCGACGACAAGGCACGCGTCGTCGCCGAGCTGAAGCGCACGCACGGCGGCGTCGTCGCGATGGTCGGCGACGGGATCAACGATGCGCCCGCGCTCGCCGCGGCGGACGTCGGCATCGCGATGGCGACCGGCACCGACGTCGCGATGCACACGGCCGGCATCACGCTGATGCGCGGCGACCCGGCGCTCGTCGCCGACGCGATCGACATCTCGAAGCGCACGTACCGCAAGATCCAGCAGAACCTGTTCTGGGCGTTCGTGTACAACCTCGTCGGCGTGCCGCTCGCGGCGCTCGGCTTGTTGAACCCGGTGATCGCGGGCGCCGCGATGGCGTTTTCCAGCGTCAGCGTCGTAACCAACGCGCTGCTGCTGCGGAGATGGAAAGGCCGCGCGCGTTGAGGCGGCAAGCGATGAATGGCGGACGGCCGAACGGGCCGTTCGGCGTTCGATCGACGGGAAGGATCGGGAAGACGGCCGGCTACGCAGTGCGCCGAACCGACAGCACGCGACGATGCATCGCGATGCCGGCGGATTCAGTTCGACACGACCGGTTTGATCAACGTCGTGGTGATCGGCGCGAAGCCGCATGCTCGATACAGCGCACGCGCCGCCGCGTTGTGATTGAACACCGACAGCCCGATCTCGGTGACGCCGTACCGGCGCGCCTCGGCGTCGAGCGCATCGAGCGCGCGCGTGGCCCAGCCCTGGCGGCGCCGGGACGGGACGATGTCGAGGTCGTAGATGAACAGCGTGCGGTTCGGCCCTTCGGGGACGATCGCGTACCAGAGGTCGCCCACCGTGTCGCCGCTAGCGCCATCGATGAGTGTGACGAGGGTCTGGCCGGCGGTCAGCAGGCCGTCCGGCAGCAGCGTGTCGAAACAGGCGCGCGCACGGTCGGGCGCGTCTTCGACAGCATTTTGTCCGGAGGAAACGAGGTCGCGCGCGTAGCCGTCGATGGCTCGCGTGCGGTACGCGTGGAATTCGCCGGCCGTCATCGGCCGCATCTGCAACATGGCCCGGTCGCCGTGAACGGAATCGGACTTCCAGTGTAGCGGGACACTCGCACCGGCGCGCGATGCGGCGGTGGACACGGGCAGGCAGGTGCGGCGGACGCCGCGCCGAATCAGCGAATCAGCGAATCAGCGAATCAGCGAATCAGCGAATCAGCGAATCAGCGAATCAGCGAATCAGCGAATCAGCGAATCAGCGAATCAGCGAATCAGCGAATCAGCGACGGTACAGGACGATCGGCACGAGGTGCGCACGACGCACGCGCTCGGCTTCGGCACGACGCGCGGCGTACGAGTATTCGGCGTCGAGCGGCAGGTGCGGGGACACGAACAGGTCGTCGATCTTTTGCAGTAGGGCGAGGATGAAGCTCATGTGAGACTCCTGACAGATGTGACTAGGGTTTTCCCTTAGATGACCTCCATTCTAAGGGTTTTCCCTTAACTCTGCCAGTGCGCTGCATCGGTTTGCCGCACGCACGCGACAGCCGCGCGTCGGTGCGAAACGGCGATCCTTGCTGCGCCGGGCTTCCGGGATAGGGTCGAAACGATTAACGCGTGCGGCGGACCCGCTTTGCGACGGCCGCCTCGCGGTTCGCGTTGCGTTGCAGCCGGTCGACTTGCGACAGCAGCGCTTCGTGGTGCTCCTCGAGCGTCATCAGCGTGGCCTGCTGCGTCGACAGGTCGGCCGCGAGACGATCGATCCGTTGCTGCTTGGTGGCGACGTCCTGCTTCAGATGCGCGATCTGCCGCGTTTGCAGCACCAGCGCGACGAGCCCCGCCAGCACGACGACGGCCAGCGCGAGCAGCAAGCGGTTGACGCGGCGCATCTCGCGATCGGCCGCGCGGGTCAGGCCGTCGACGTCGGCCTGCAGCGCGGCGAGCCGGTCGGTCAGCGGGCGCAGGTGGGTGTCCGGATCGAAGGCCGGCGCGGCCGGTTGCGTACGCTCGGACGATGGCCTGGTCACGAACGACGCGACGGATGCCACCGGCTGTGCAACCGGCGACGGCGAAGCGTCGGGCTGCGCCGCTGCGTCGCGAGGCTTCGCGAATGGCGTGGCGATGACCGGTTCGGGCGGCTGTGCGGACGGTGCCTGCGTCTGCGGCTCGGCCGGCGCAGCCGGGACCGACGGCGGGTTCGAATCGACCGCTTCCGGCTTCGAATCGACGCTCGGCGCAACCGGCACGGCCGGCGTCGCCGCCGCTTCGTTGGCATCGGCAGCCGCCCGGCGTTTGCCGCCCGACGACGCGCGGCGTTCCTTCGCGGCATCACCGGAAGATTTCCCTTCGCGGGATTTGACGACCGCCGCCTCGACTGCAGGCTGCGCGGCTTCGACGTCCGCTGCTTGCGATTCGACCGTCCGCGCCGCAACGCCATCGGCGGCTTGCAGCTTCGTCGCCGCCTTCGCGGCACCGTCGATCACGGGACCATCGATCTTCGTGGCGGCGCCAGCGCCCGCGGGCAAATCGGCGGCCTGCGCTGCAAGACGCTCTGCGGATGCGCTGTAGACGTTCGCGGCCGTCCCGCCTTCAGGCGTCGAAACGGCCTCGACCGCCGCAACCGTCGCCGCCGCACTCTCCGCTTCCGCACGCGTTGCCAAGGCCGCATCCGCTGGCGGACTGAACCCGTCCAGCATGGCCTGTCGACCGTCGTCGACACCGGCTGCCGCATCGCCCTCCACGCTCGCTTCATCGTGCGCCGCCACCGGCATGCGCTCGCCCGGCTCGAGCACTGGATCGCCGAACAGGTCGAGCGTCCGTTCGTCGCGCGGCGCGTCGCCGGCCGGCGCGCTGCCGGATCGTGCCGTCGCCCGGGCGGACGTGCTGCCTGCGGCAGCGGCCGAGCGCGGGCGCGAACGGGCCGACGAACGGGTGGAACGGGAGCGGGAGCGAGGCGTGGAAACGGATTCGGTCATGGAAATCGGATGGCGGGGCCCGCAGGCGCGGACCCGGATGTCGAACGGAATCGGTGATCGGCCATTGTCGCACGCCCCGCAACCGATTCACGCTATTCGTCGCCCGACAGCCCGTTCCCGCCGTCGAAACGCGTGACGCCCGGAAGCGCGCGCAGCTTGTCGCAGATCGCCTTGTATTCGAGTTCCGACACGCGCGCCAGCGCGATGCGCACCTCGTCCTGCTCGCCCGTGTCGTCCGCGCGCTGCACGATGAACTGCTTCACGCGCGCACTGTCGGGGCCGAGCGCCGCGTGCAGCGAATCGAACGTCAGCGTGCCGCCGGCCACCGTCAACGCGAGCTGGCGCCGCTGGCGCACCGTGAAATAGCGTCGCTCCAGCGGCTTGATGCCGGCCAGGATGATCAGGATGATGATGGTCGCCGAAATGGACGCGACATAGAGCCCGCCGCCCACCGCCAGGCCGATCGCGGCGACCGACCACAGGCTCGCGGCCGTCGTCAGCCCGCGCACGATCTCGCCGCGCAGCAGGATCGAGCCCGCGCCGAGGAAACCGATGCCCGACACGACCTGCGCGGCGATCCGCGACGGATCGAGCACGACGTGGTCGCTGGTGCCGAGCACGTCGGCGAAACCGAACGCCGACACGATCATGATCAGGGTCGAGCCGACGCACACCAGCATGTGCGTGCGCAGGCCGGCCGCCCACGACAGGCGCTCGCGCTCGAAGCCGATGACGCTGCCGAGCGCCGCCGCGAGAACGAGCCGCATCACGAGTTCCAGGTTGCTGAGCATCCTATTTCTCTCCTTTTTTTGGTGCCGGCCGCGCGGAATGTTTTATCCTTGGCCCCGGCCGCGCCGATTCTCCGGGCCGCGCCGACACGTTTCGATCCAAGCGCTCAACCCCGCCATGTCCGTTTCCGACTCCGCTTCCGCCCAGGCCGCCCAGCTGCGCCACCATTTCGCGCACGTCGTCTTGCCGATCTGGCGGGGTTCAGGGTTCGACCCAGCATTGCAACTGCCGTTCGAGGCCGTCGATCCGGCCACCCATGCGCCGCTGCCCGTGACCCGTTATCGCGCAATGGCGTGCGCAAGGCAACTGTTCGTGTTCGCGCAGGCCGGCGACACCGCGCACGCGGCCACGCTGTTCGACGCGCTGTGCCGGCACTTTCGCGACCCGCGCCACGGCGGCTGGATCTACAGCGTCGACGCGCAGGGCGCGCCGCTCGACACGACCAAGGATCTCTATACGCATGCGTTCATCGTGTTCGCATGCGCCGCGTGGCATGCGGCGTCGGGCGACGCCGCCGCGCGCACGGTGGCCGAAGCAACCGCCGCGCTGATCCAGGACCGCTTCGCGCCGCGCCCCGGCGACGCGCTGCTCGATGCCGCACGCCACGCCGATTTCTCGTCGTCCGGCAGCGGCGCGCTGCAGAATCCGCTGATGCATCTGACCGAAGCGTGGCTCGCGGCCGCCGATGCGTTCGGCGATACCGCGTTCGACGATGCGCTCGCGCGCACCGCGCAGGCCGTCGAGCGCACGTTCGTCGATGCGGCGACCGGCTGCGTGGCCGAGCTGCCGCTCGGCGCGGCCGACAACCGTTTCGAGCCCGGCCATCAGTTCGAGTGGTTCTATCTGGTGGATGCGGCCGGTGCGCGGCTCGCGCGGACCGGGCTGCCCGCCGCGCTGTCGCGCGCGTTCGCGTTCGCCGAGCAGTACGGCGTCGATCCGCGGACGGGCGGCGTGTGCGCGGCGCTCGACGCGCACGGCGCATGCATCGACGGCACGCAGCGGATCTGGGCGCAGACCGAATACCTGCGCGCGCTGGCGACGCACGGCGGCACGCCGGCCTCCGCGCCGCTCGCGCGGCAGATCGAGCGGTTCGCCGCGCGCTTCCTGCATCCGCGCGGCTGGTTCGAGTGCAAGACGGCGGACGGGCAGGTGTCGCGCGCCGACATGCCGTCGACGACGCCCTACCACCTCGCGACCGCCTACGCGGCGCTGCCGACCGGCGCGTAACCCGCCGCGGCGAACGACGGCGCCGCGCGCTCGCCATGCGCGGCGCGCCCGTCGCCCAGTTCGAACACCGACACCGCCTGCATCAGGTGCGCGGTCTGGTCGTTCAGCGACGCGGCGGCCGCCGCGACTTCCTCGACCAGCGCCGCGTTCTGCTGCGTGAGCTGGTCCATCTGCGTGACGGCCTGGTTCACCTGCTCGATCCCGACGCTCTGCTCGACCGACGCCGCGGTGATTTCCGACATCGTCTGCACGACCCGCGTGATCGACGCCGACACCGTGCGCATCGCGTCGCCGGCGCGCTCGACGAGCGCCGCGCCGCCGTTGATCTGCGCGACCGAATCCTCGATCAACGCCTTGATCTCCTTCGCCGATTGCGCGCTGCGCTGCGCGAGCGAACGCACTTCGCCCGCGACCACCGCGAAGCCGCGCCCCTGTTCGCCGGCCCGCGCGGCCTCGACCGCCGCGTTCAGCGCGAGGATGTTGGTCTGGAACGCGATGCCGTCGATCACCGAGATGATCTCCGCGATCCGCCCCGAACTCTGCGCGATGCCGCGCATCCGGTCGATCACGCTGTCGACCACGCCGCCGCCGTGGCTCGTCGCTTCGAGCGCCGCGTCGGCCAGCGCGCTCGCCGCGCGGGCGCTGTCGGTGTTCTGCCGGACCGTCGCGGTCAGTTCCTCCATGCTCGCGGCGGTTTCCTCGAGCGACGCGGCCTGCGTGCCCGTGCGCGCCGACAGGTCGGCGTTGCCGCCCGCGATCTCGCCCGCGCCGAGGTGAATCGCGTCGGACGCCTGGCGCACCGTGCGCACGGTGCCCGCGATGCTCGTCTGCATCGCGGCGAGGCCGCGCAGCATCCGGTCGATCTCGAACACGCCGCCCGCCTGCACGGCTTCGTCGAGACGGCCTTGCGCGATCCGCTCGAAATGGCGGCCGGCCTGCTCCAGCGGCGCGACGACCGCGCGCCGCGCGGCCGCGTAGATCGCCGCGCTCGCCGCGAGCATCGCCACCAGCAGCACGATGCCGACCGACTTGAACCACAGCATGCCGCCGTCGATAGTGTCGAGCGCCGCGCGGCTCGACGTGCCGCCATAGTCGGTGAAGCGATGCAGCTCGGCGATGTACGCGTCCTGGAAGCCCTGGGTCGGCTGGTCGAGGAACGCCTGGATGTTGTCGGCGTCGAGGAACTGCACGAGTTCGCCCAGCGCGCCGCGCAGCGCGCGATAGCGCTCGGTGAGCGCCGCGACGCGCGCGCGGTTGGTGTCGTCGACCGCCTGCGCGGCCGTCAGTACGGCGAACGCCTTGTCCGCTTGCGCGAGCGACGTGCCCGCGTGGCGGATGATGTCTTCGGGCTTCGGCCCGCCGCGCACCATCCGCGTGCCGGCACGCGACAGGTTGATGCGCGCGTCGAGCAGTTGCTCGGTCGCCCGGCTGGCCGCGTCGACCTGCGCGATCGCGACATTCGACAGATCGTCGACGCCGCTGCGCGTCGACGTGAGCGCCCAGAAGCCGAGCGCTTCGATCGCGAACAGGAAGAAACAGAACACGGTCAACACGCCGAGCAGACCCGACGCGAGCTTGATTTTTCCGAACATGGGGGATTCCTGGAGAGCGGACGATGAGGCGATGCCCCGGCATTAGCGGCATTTCTTCGTCGGACTTTAGGCGGAATCAGCGGCAACGCAGGTCAAGTGCGCGCTTCGCTCGCGCATTCGCGTCGAATCGCGCGCAAACGCGGAGATCTTGTGTATTCGGCGCAATAATCGCGTTGCATCGCGCCAGGATTTGCACGAAACGCGGACGAATTTCCTTGCTTATCCGGAGCCCCCTTCCTAGAGTTCAGCGCAAGCGGGCACGCATTTCGAAGGAAAGTTCGATGACCGACATCACGGACCACGCGCGCGGCGCATTGCGCGCGCAGCCGTTCAGCATGCTGCTGGGCACGGAGCTGATGCACATCGGCGACAACGAAGTGTCGCTGTGCCTGCCCGTGCGCGAGGAATTGCGGCAGCAGCACGGTTTCGTGCACGGCGGCGTCATCAGCTATCTCGCGGACAACGCGCTGACGTTCGCCGGCGCGCTCGTGCTCGGCCCGCGCGTGATCACCGCCGAATACAAGATCAACTATCTGCGGCCGGCCGTGAACGGCACGCTCGTCGCCCGCGCGAAGCTCGTCTACGCTGGCCGGCACCAGGCGACCTGCCAGTGCCATGTGTTCGTCATCGACGGCGATCACGAGCGGCTCGTCGCGATCGCGCAAGGCACGATCAACCGCGTCGGCGACGGCAAGATGCCGGATGCGCCGGTGGAAACGGCGTGAGAACGGCCTGAACGGCCGGCGCCCAATATCGCGGCCGCCTGGCGCCCAAGTCGCGCCGCTAGGCCGCGTCGTCCCCCACCAGCGGCAAAAACCGCGGCGCCACCCGCGCCCGCACGTTCCCGTGCTCATCCGTCCGATAGATCCCGCGCGCCGCGTTGTGCGGGTGCACGGCCGCGTCGGCCACGCTCAGCACCGGCGCGAAACACGCATCGGTGCCTTCGAGCAGCGCGCGCCAGTGCGCGGACGGCTGCCGCGCGAACACGTCTGCGAAACGCGCCTTCAGCGCGGGCCAGCGCGCCCGGTCGTACTGCGACGCGGGATCGACGTCGGTCAGCCCGAGCCGTTCGACCAGCAGCGCATAGAACGGCGGTTCGAGCGCGCCGATCGTCACGCATTCGCCGTCCGCGCAGCGATACACGTCGTAGAACGGCGCGTCGTGGAACAGGCTCGGCTGCGCACCGTCGAGCTGGCCGTTCGCGCGCGCCCACAGCGCGAGCGAACCGAGCATCGACACGATGTCGACGATCGCGCCGTCGACCACCCGCCCCGGCCCGCCGCCGCGCACGTCGAGCAATGCGCAGACGATGCCGAACGCGAGCCCGAGCGCGCCGCCCGCATCGCCGACGACCGTCGGCGGCACGCCGGGCCGACCGTCGCGGGGCGCGGACAGCGACAGCAGCCCGGTCAGCGCGACGTAGTTCAGGTCGTGCCCGGCCGCGGCTGCCAGCGGTCCATCCTGGCCCCAGCCGGTCATGCGCCCGTAGACCAACTTGGGATTGCGGCGCGCGCAAACGTCGGGCCCGAGGCCGAGCCGCTCCATCACGCCGGGCCGCAAGCCCTCGATCAGCGCATCGGCTTGCGCGATCAGATCGAGCGCGGCGTCACGCCCGGCCGGCGCCTTCAGGTCGAGTTCGACGATCGTCTTGCCTTCGCGCAACAGATCGCCGTCGCGAGCCCGCAGCGCGTCCGGCGCGCTGGTTCGGCCGGACGGGCGCGCGATCAGCGTGATGCGCGCGCCCATGCCGGCGAGCATCCAGCCCGCGAGCGGGCCGGGGCCGAGCCCTTCGAATTCGACGATGTGGATGCCGGCAAGCGGCGCGTTCAATGACATGGTGACCTCGCTGAAATGCAGTCGGAACAGGGGCGGCGAAGCTTTCCGATTCTATGCGAATGCCTGCGCCCGCCAGCTTCGCGCGACCAGCGCCTGTTCACACCGATAACGGGCTTGCGCGGGCCCTACGCCCGCTCGGCCAGCGCCGCCTGCATCGCGCGCACGATCGCGTCCCGATGCGGGTCGATCCGCTCGACCGGCCCAGCCACGCCCATCGCCAGCGGCAGCCCGTTCCAGCCATCCGCGATCACCATCGAGATCATCGCGGCGCCCTGCGTCACGGTGTGCGCCGAATACGAATAGCCGAGCCGGCGGGTCTGTTCGACCTTGTCGAGCACGACGTCCTCGTCGATCGTCCTGCCCGACTTCCCGATCCGGCGGATGCTGCGTGACACGAGCCGGCGAATCGTGCTGTCGGGCTGGATGCTCAGCAGCGCCCAGCCAAGGCCCGACATGCAGATCTCGCGACGCGTGCCGATCGGCGCATAGAACTGCACCGGAATCGAATGCGAGCCCTCGACCGCGTCGATGTACTGCACGTACAGGTCGCTCTGCACCGCGATCACGACCGCCTCGTGCGTGCGCGCCGCCAGCCGCTTCGCGACCGCATGCCAGTGCCGCCGGCTGCCGGCCGCCGAATCGACCAGCGCTTCGCCGAGATTGACGAGCCGCGCGGTGGGCGCATACGCATGGGTTGCATCGTCGTAGGCGAGATAGCCGAGCGTCTTCATGCTGGTCAGCAGCGCCGCCGCGCTCGACCCCGGATACCCGCAGCGCGTCGCGATCTCGCGCACGCTCAGCGGCCGCTGCAAGGTGCTGAAGAGTTCCAGCACCTCGAACACGCGCGCCGCGCTCTTGACCACGTTTCCGCTCATCCCGCCCTCTCCGCAGCGACCGGCACGGGCCTTCCACGTATGTGGAACGGAATTTCCCGCCGCCAACCGTCGTGACGATACTAGGCTTCGGCCCGCGGCGTGAAGTCCCGCGGCACAGAACACACGGAGACAACATGGCAGCCTTTTTGATCCGTGAACGGCAGGGCGCGATCCTGACCGTCACGATGAACCGCCCGGACACCCGCAACGCAATTTCGGACACCGATGCGATCGACGCGCTGACCGAATGCTGCGACGAAGCAAACCGTGACGAATCGATCCGCGTGCTGATCCTGACCGGCGCCGGCACGACGTTCTCGTCGGGCGGCAACGTAAAGGCGATGCGCGCGTTCGTGGAAGCGGGCCCGCACGACCCTGCTGCGATCCGCACCAGCTATCGCCGCGGCATCCAGCGGCTCGCGCATGCGTTCGAGCACCTCGAAGTGCCGGCCATCGCAGCGGTCAACGGTCCGGCCATCGGCGCCGGCACCGATCTCGCGTGCATGTGCGACATCCGCATCGCCGCCGAGCGTGCGCGCTTCGCGGAGAGCTTCATCGCGCTCGGTCTCGTGCCGGGCGACGGCGGTGCGTGGTTCCTGCCGCGGATCGTCGGCGCCGCGGTCGCCGCGGAAATGTCGTTCACCGGCGATGCGCTGGACGCGCAGGCCGCGCTGCGCTGCGGACTCGTGTCGCGCGTCGTGCCCGATGGCGACCTCCTCGCGCATGCGCACGAACTGGCCGGCCGCATCGCGCATCACTCGGGCACCGCACTACGCCTGACCAAGCGGCTGCTGCGCGAAGGCCGCCACGCAAGCCTCGACACGCTGCTCGACCTGTCGGCGTCGTACCAGGCGTTCGCGCACGCCAGTCCCGACCATCGCGCGGCCGTCACCGCGCTGTTCGCCGCGCGCGGCTGAACCCGCGACGCATCGCGGCCGTGCGGCCGGCACAGGCCGGCCTGCCGGCCCGTCGAACCCACATCGAAGGAGACATCGTCATGACCAGCAGCAACGAAGGCGCACTCGCAGGGGTGCGCGTGGTGGACCTGAGCCGCGTCTATGCGGGGCCGTTCTGCGCGCAGACGCTCGCGGACCACGGCGCCGACGTCATCAAGATCGAACCGCCGCAGGGCGACGAAACGCGCGACTGGGGCCCCGCGATGCCGAACGGCATCTCCAGCTACTACTGGGGGCTCAACCGCAACAAGCGCAATCTCGCGCTCGACCTGTCGCATCCCGACGGACGCGACGTGCTGTTCCGCGTGCTCGAAACGGCCGACGTGCTGATCGACAACTTCAAGCAGGGCACGCTCGAACGCTGGGGCATCGGCTACGAAGACTGCCTGCGCGCGCGCTTTCCGCGCCTCGTCCACTGCTCGATTTCCGGCTACGGCACCGACGGCCCGCTTGCGCGGTTTCCGGGCTACGACGCGGTCGCGCAGGGTCTCGCCGGCTTCATGTCGATCAACGGCGAACCGGGCGGCATGCCGCTCAAGGTGCCGTTTCCGGTCGTCGATTACGCGGCCGGCCTGAGCGCCGTCTCCACCATTCTGATCGCGCTCGTCGAGCGGACACGCTCCGGCCTCGGGCAGCACGTCGACATCGATTTGTTCAGCACCGCGCTGTCGATGCTGCATCCGGTCAGCACGAGCTGGATGGCAACCGGCGACGTGCCCGTCGCGACCGGCAACGTATACGGCGCGATTGCGCCGTACGGCGTCTATCCGTGCAAGGACAAGCCGGTCGCGACCGGCGCCGGCAACAACCGCACGTTCGCGCGGCTCGTCGACGCGCTGGGCGTGCCCGAGCTGGCGCGCGATCCGCGCTTCGCGACCAATGCACAGCGCGTCGCGCATCGCGATGCGCTCGACTCGCTGCTCGGCCAGCTGACCGCCGAACTGCAGGCGGACGACGTCGTCGAGCGGCTGATGCACGCCGGCGTCGCGACGGGGCCGGTGAACACCGTGGCCGATGCGTTCGGCCATCCGCAGGCGGCGCGCAACGCGATGTTCGTCGACACCGACACGTACATCGGCGCGGGCATCCCCGCCAAGCTGTCCCGCACGCCCGGCGCGATCCGCCGGCCGCCCCAGCCGTTCGCCGCCGACACAGACGCCGTGCTCGACGCATTCGGGATCGACGCGGCGCGCCGCGACGCGCTGCGGCAGGCGGGCGTGCTGCCCGACACGCGGGCAGACGTGGCCGGGAGCGCGTCATGACCGCCCCGCGCTTTTCTTCACCGACGGACGACGATGCGCCGTCGATCCTGCGCGACGACGCCGACGGCGTCGCGTGGCTGACGATGAATCGCCCGCACGTCGCCAATGCGCTGTCCGCCGACGCGATCCGGCGCCTGTGCAACGAACTCGTCACGCTCGACGACAACCCGTCGATTCGCGTCATCGTGATCCGCGGCGCGGGCGAACGCGCGTTCAGCGCGGGCGTCGATCTCGGCGACCCCGAGATCCGCGGGATGCAGCCGATGCGCGGACTCGCGCGCAACGTCCACGAGCTGATCCTGGAACTGCGCAAGCCGACCATCGCGGCCGTCAACGGCCATGCAATCGGCGGCGGCTGCGAAATCGCGCTCGCGTGCGACCTGCGGATCGCCGCCGATAACGCGACCTTCGCGTTGCCCGAAGCGCGGGTCGGCATGGGCGCGAACTTCGCTAGCGTGCTGCTGCCGCGCATGTTGCCGCACGCGATCGCGATGGAGCTGCTGTTCACGGGCCGCCGCTTCGACGCAGACGAAGCGCAACGCGTCGGCCTGCTGAACCGCGTCGTGCCGGGCGCCGCGCTCGACGACACCGTGCGCGAGCTGGCGCAGACGATCGCCGCGAACGCACCGCTCACGATCCGCCGCATCAAGGAAACCGCGACCCGCAGCCAGGGGCTGCCGGTGGCCGCCGCGCTGCGGCTGGACGTCGGCCCCGACGTCTACGCGAGCGAGGACCGGATCGAGGGCGCCCGCGCGTTTCTCGAGAAGCGCAAGCCGGTGTTCAAGGGGCGCTGAGCCCGGCACCGCACCGCGACACCCGCGCGCACCGCTCCCAGAACGCGGGCGCGCCAATAAAACATGGACGGAGACACCTTCATGCAACGAAAAGCATTCCTGGTCAGCGCGTGCGTGCTGTGCGCCACGCCGGCGCACGCGTCGTCGGTCACGCTGTACGGGATCGTCGACAGCTACGTCGAATTCGATCGCGTCGGCAGTTTGTCGAGCATGCGGCAAAGCGGCGGCGGCGCATCGACGAGCCGCTTCGGCCTGACGGGCGTCGAGGATCTCGGCGGCGGCACGTCGACGAAATTCGTGCTGGAAAGCGGCTTCTCGCCGGCCGACGGATCGTTCCAGGGCGGCACGCTGTTCTACCGGCAGGCATACGTGTCGCTGCAGAACGCGCGCTACGGCGACCTGCGGCTCGGCCGGCAATACACGCCCGCGTTCTACGTCGTGTACGACGGCGATCCGTTCGGACTCAACGAGCGGCTGTCGCCGCTCGCGCTGCTCGCGACGTCGACGGACACGATCACGAGCAACACGACGCCACCGATTCCGCGCTTCAACCAGGCGGCGTCGTACCTGAGCCCCGACTGGAACGGCCTGCGCGTGATGGCCACGTACGGCTTTCCGACGCCGAACGCGCTGTCGACACAGGCTGGACGCAACTACGGCGCCGGGCTGCAGTACCGGATCGGCGGCCTCTATGTCGGCGCCGGCTTCCAGGGCGATACGTCGGCCGGCAACCTGGGACCCGTCGTCGCGCCGTCAACGACCCGCCACTACGTGTTCGCGACCAACTACGCATTCGCGCGGGTCAAGCTGTACGCCGCGTTCCTGTACGGCGTCGGCACGGCGGCGCGCCTGCCCGCGTTCTCGACCGCGAGCGTCGGTGCGTCGATCAACGTCGGCGCGCTCGATCGCGTGCTCGTGTCGGTGGTGCGCCGCGACGTGAAGGGTTCGGCAAACGACGCGACTGCGCTCGGCGTCGGCTACGACCATCCGCTGTCGAAGCGGACTTCGCTCTACGCCCGCTATCTCTACATGAAGAACGGCGGCGACGCCCGCAATACCGTCGTCGCCGGCCTGCAGCCGCAAGCAGGCGGCACCGAGCAAGTGTTCGCGCTCGGCATCGTTCACCGCTTCTGACGGAGTGCCCATGACCCCGACCCTTTCGACCCACCCGGCCGTCGACGACGACGGCGCGACGCAGGCGCTGTATCGCCGGATCTCGCGCCGGCTGCTGCCGTTCCTGATCCTCTGCTACACGCTGTCGTTCATCGACCGGATCAACATCGGCTTCGCACACGCGCAGATGGCCGCCGAGCTGCACTTCTCCGACGCCGTCTACGGGCTCGGTGCGGGCATCTTCTTCATCGGCTACATGGCGTTCGAGATTCCGAGCAACGCGTGGCTCGCGCGGATCGGCGCGCGGCGGACGATTGCCCGGATCATGGTGCTGTGGGGCCTCGGCTCGGCCGCGACGATGTTCGTCACGACGCCCGCGCAGTTCTACGCGTGCCGCTTCCTGCTGGGCGTGTTCGAGGCCGGCTTCTTCCCCGGCATCCTGTTCTATCTCGGCGCGTGGTATCCGCCACGGCAGCGCGCCAAGGCGTTCGCGCTGTTCATGACCGCGCTGTATCTCGCAGGGTTGATCGCCGGCCCCGTGTCGGGCGCGATCCTGTCGTACTTCGACCGCTTGGGCGGCCTGAGCGGCTGGCAATGGCTGTTCGTCGTCGAAGGGCTGCCGAGCAGCGCGCTCGGCCTCGTCGCGCTACGCTTTCTCGACGACCGGCCGGATGACGCACGCTGGCTGTCGGACGCAGACAAGGCCACGCTGCGCGCCGCGCATGCGCAGGCCGAAGCCGATACGCCGGCCGCGAACGCGGCGCGGTCGTTGCTCGCGCACCGCGATTTCTGGCTGCTGTGCGCGGCCAATTTCGCGATCGCGGCCGCCGGCTACGCGCTGGTGTTCTGGATGCCCGTGATCCTGCATCGCGGCGGCTTGCATGGCGCGATGCAGATCGGGCTGATATCCGCGCTGCCGTACCTGTGCGGCATCGTCGGCATGCTCGCGATGGGCTGGCGCACCGAGCGCCGGCGCGAATGGCGCAAGCACGGCGCCGTCGCGATGCTCGCGTGCGCGGCGGCGCTCGCTGGTCTCGCGAGCAGCGCCGGCACGTCGCATCTGATGATCGCGCTGTGCATCGCGGTCGCCACGCACGCCGCGGCGCTGCCCGCGTTCTGGGTGCTGCCGGGGCTCGCGCTGCCGAAGCGCTCGATGGCGGTCGCGATCGCGGCGATCACGATGACCGGCGCGATCGGCGGATTCGCGAGCCCGTTCCTGATGGGCGTGCTCAACACGGCCACCGGATCGATGCGCGGCGGCCTCTATTTCAATGCCGCGCTGCTGGCGGCCGGCGCGCTCGCGTTGCTCGGGACGCTGCGCGCCCGCGCGGCGGCGCGCGCGAACGCCGGCTGACGGCACGGCTTCTTCCTCTCCTGTACGCACCTACCCACATGAATTTCGAACTCGAACTCGAACACCGGATGATCCGGGATCTCGTCGCGCGTTTCGTGAAGGACGAACTGATTCCGCTCGAAGCGGCGGTGATGGCGCGCGAGGCCGACGGCCAGCGCTTCGGGCTGCTCGTCGACGAACGTGCGCACCTCGACGAGCGCTCCCGGCAACTCGGCCTGTGGGGACTCGACGCGCCGCTCGACGTGGGCGGCTCGGATCTGCCGGCCGTCGCGATGGTCGGCGTGAACGAGGCGATCGGCACGACCGTCACCCCGTACATCCTGCCGCCCGACTCGCCGAACCTGCGGATGCTGTGCGATGCGGCCGACGATGCGCAGCGCGCGCGCTATCTCGACCCGTACGCACGCGGCGCCACGCGTGCCGCGATGGCGATCTCCGAGCCGGGCGCCGGCTCCGACCCGGGCGCGCTGTCGACGACCGCCGTGCACGACGGCGACGGCTGGGTGCTGAACGGCCGGAAGATCTGGATCAGCCACGCGGCCGATGCCGACTGGACGATCGTGATGGCGCTGACCGATCGCAGCAAGGGCAAGCGCGGCGGCATGTCGGCGTTCATCGTCGATCGCGACACGCCGGGTTTCATCATCGAACGCCGGATTCCGATGATCGGCGGGCTGTCGACCTACGAAATCGTGCTGGAAGACTGCCGCATTCCCGCCGCGCAACTGCTTGGCCCGGAAGGCGCCGGCTTCACGCCGATGCAGGCCCGGCTCGCGAACCGGCGGCTGGAGATGGCCGCGTGGTGCATCGGCCGCGCCGAGCGCGCGGTCGCGCTGCTGTGCGACCATGCGAAACAGCGCACGACCTTCGGCGTGCCGCTCGCGGAGCGTCAGGCGGTCCAGTGGTGGGTCGCCGACGCGCTCACGCAGATCCACGCATGCCGCCTGATGACCTACGAAGCGGCCGCGCGCGTGGATGCCGGGCAGGATGCCCGCACGCAGATCTCGATGGTCAAGGTGTTCGCGACCGAAATGGCGTGGACCGTGATCGATCATGCGATGCAGACGCTCGGCGCGATGGGCATGACGAAGGAAATGCCGTTGCAGCAGATGGCCAGCGAAGCGCGGCTGATGCGCATCTTCGAAGGCCCGACCGAGGTGCACCGTTGGGTCGTCGCGCGCAGCGTGCTCTGACCGCGGCGCGCCGCCCACTTCCACGATGGAGCCCTGCGTTGAACACCCTGCATCTCGTCGATCCTGAAATCCGCCCGCTGCTCGAGACCTGGCCGACCGTCACGCTCGATGCCGACAACCTCGCGCAGTCGCGCCAGCGCGTGCTGCCGCTGCCGCCGCCCGACCCGACCGGCAGCACGCTCGAACGCCGCACGGTGCCCGGCCCGTCCGGCGCGCCGGACGTCCCGGTCCTCGTCTATCTGCCCGACGGCCACGCGCGCCCGCTACCAGCGATCGTCCACCTGCACGGCGGAGGCTTCGTGCGCGGCGCGGCGAAGGAGCTCGAAGCGGTGCACCGGTTGCTCGTCACACACCTCGGCTGCGCGCTGATCTCGATCGACTATCGCCTCGCGCCGGAAACGGTGTTTCCCGGTGCGATCGAAGACTGCTACGCGGCGCTCGCATGGGTGTTCCGTCACGCCGATACCCTCGGCATCGACGCCGCGCGGATCGGCGTGGCGGGCGAAAGCGCGGGCGGCGGGCTGGCCGCCGCGCTGGCGCTGCTGGCCCGCGACCGCGGCGAATTCCCGCTCGCGTTCCAGCACCTGATCTATCCGATGCTCGACGATCGCACCTGCACGCGCCCGCCGCATCCGCATGCCGGAGAATTCATCTGGCATGCGGCCAACAACCGGTTCGGCTGGACCGCGCTGCTCGGTCACGCCCCGGGCATCGACGGCGTGTCGCCGTACGCGGCGGCCGCGCGCGCCACGCGGCTCGACGGCCTGCCGCCCACGTTCCTGTCGGTCGGCTCGCTCGACCTGTTCCTCGACGAAAATCTCGACTACGCGCAGCGCCTGCTGCGCGCAGGCGTGCCGACCGAACTGCACGTGCTGCCCGGCGGCGTCCACGGATTCGACCTCGTGCCCGGCGCGCGAGTGTCGGAAACGGCGCGCCGCCTGAGCCACGACGCGCTGCGCCGGTTCCTGCACGGCTGACCAAAACAATGCGGGCGGCCGAAGCCGCCCGCATCCGCGCCGATCCCGACGACCACGCTCAGAACGCATCCCCCGGCACCCGCACCCAGCCTTCCATCAACACGCGCGCGCTGCGGCTCATGATCGCCTTCGTGACGGTCCACTCGCCGTTCTCGCGCCGCGCTTCCGCGCCGACGCGCAGCGTGCCCGACGGATGGCCGAAGCGCACCGCGTGGCGTTCGCCGCCGCCCGCCGCGAGATTGACGAGCGTGCCGGGGATCGCCGCGGCCGTGCCGATCGCAACCGCCGCCGTGCCCATCATCGCGTGATGCAGCTTGCCCATCGACATCGCGCGCACCAGCAGGTCGACGTCGCCCGCGTTCACGCGCTTGCCGCTCGACGCGACGTAATCGGCCGGCTTCGCCACGAACGCGATCTTCGGCGTGTGCTGCCGCGTCGCGATTTCGTCGAGCGTGTCGATCAGGCCCATGCGCAGCGCACCATGCGCGCGGATCGTCTCGAACTTCTCGAGCGCCTTCGGGTCGCCGTTGATCGCGTCCTGCAGCTCCGTGCCCGTGTAGCCGATCGCTTCCGCGTCGACGAAGATCGTCGGGATGCCTGCGTTGATCATCGTCGCCTTCAGCGTGCCGATGCCCGGCACGGCGAGATCGTCGACGAGGTTGCCGGTCGGGAACATCGAGCCGCCCGCGCCTTCTTCCTCCGCGGCCGGATCCATGAATTCGAGCTGCACCTCGGCGGCCGGGAACGTGACGCCGTCCAGCTCGAAGTCGCCCGTCTCCTGCACCGCGCCGTTCGTGATCGGCACATGGGCGATGATCGTCTTGCCGATGTTCGCCTGCCAGATCCGCACGGTCGCGACGCCATCGCGCGGCACGCGCGCCAGATCCACCAGCCCGCCGCTGATCGCGAACGGGCCGACCGCCGCCGACAGGTTGCCGCAGTTGCCGGTCCAGTCGACGAACGCGCGGTCGATCGCGACCTGACCGAACAGGTAGTCGACGTCGTGCCCCGGCCGCGTGCTCTTCGACACGATCACCGTCTTGCTGGTGGACGACGTCGCGCCGCCCATCCCGTCGATCTGCTTGCCGTACGGATCGGGGCTGCCGATCACGCGCAGCAGCAGCGCGTCGCGCGCGGCGCCCGGCGTCTGCGCGGCGTCCGGCAGATCCTGCAGCCGGAAGAACACGCCCTTGCTGGTGCCGCCGCGCATGTAGGTCGCGGGAATCCTGATTTGAGGAATATGAGCCATGTCTGTGTTCTCAATGTGCGCCGGTCAGGCTGCCTGCGACGATTCGAGGAAGTCCTGCGCGAACCGCTGCAGCACGCCGCCCGCTTCGTAGATCGACACTTCCTCGGCCGTATCGAGCCGGCACGTCATCGGCACCTCGACGCGTTCGCCGTTCCTGCGATGAATCACGAGCGTGAGATCGGCGCGCGGCGTGCGCTCGCCGATCACGTCGAAGGTCTCGGTGCCGTCGATGCCGAGCGTCGTCCGGTTGGTGCCCGGCTTGAACTCGAGCGGCAGCACGCCCATCCCGATCAGGTTCGTGCGGTGGATGCGCTCGAAGCCTTCGGCGGCGATCGCCTCGACGCCCGCGAGCCGCACGCCCTTCGCGGCCCAGTCGCGCGACGAGCCCTGGCCGTAGTCGGCGCCGGCCACGACGATCAGCGGCTGCTTGCGATTCATGTACGTCTCGATCGCTTCCCACATCCGCATGACCTTGCCTTCCGGCTCGACGCGCGCGAGCGAGCCCTTCTTCACCGCGCCGTCGACGACCGCCATCTCGTTGACGAGCGTCGGGTTCGCGAAGGTCGCGCGCTGCGCGGTCAGGTGGTCGCCCCGGTGCGTTGCGTACGAGTTGAAGTCCTCTTCCGGCAGGCCCATCTTCGCGAGGTACTCGCCGGCCGCGCTGTTCGGCAGGATCGCGTTCGACGGCGACAGGTGGTCGGTCGTGATGTTGTCGCCGAGCACCGCGAGCGGGCGCATGCCCTTCAGCGTGCGCTCGCCGGCCAGCGCGCCTTCCCAGTACGGCGGACGGCGGATGTACGTGCTCTGCGCGCGCCAGTCGTACAGCGGCGCCGCGCGCTCGCCCGCATCGGCGCTGCGCGCGAACATCGGCTCGTAGACCTTGCGGAACTGTTCGGGCTTCACGCTCGACGCGACGATCGCGTCGATCTCCTCGTCGGTCGGCCAGATGTCCTTCAGCGTGACGGGCTGGCCGTCCGGATCGTGGCCGAGCACGTCACGCTCGATGTCGAAGCGGATCGTACCGGCGATCGCATACGCGACCACGAGCGGCGGCGATGCGAGGAACGCCTGCTTCGCATACGGGTGAATGCGGCCGTCGAAGTTGCGGTTGCCGGACAGTACGGCCGTCGCGTACAGGTCGCGATCGACGATCTCCTGCTGGATCTTCGGATCGAGCGCGCCCGACATCCCGTTGCAGGTCGTGCACGCGAACGCGACGATGCCGAAGCCAAGCTTCTCGAGTTCGGGCAGCAGGTTCGCTTCTTCCAGATACAGTTCGACCGCCTTCGAGCCGGGCGCGAGCGAGCTCTTCACCCACGGCTTGCGCGTGAGGCCCTTCGCGTTCGCGTTGCGTGCGAGCAAGGCGGCGGCGATCACGTTGCGCGGGTTGCTGGTGTTCGTGCAGCTCGTGATCGCGGCGATGATCACCGCGCCGTCGGGCATCTCGCCCGGCTTCTCTTCCCATTGGCCGGCGATGCCGCGCGCGGCGAGATCCGACGTCGGCAGCCGCTTGTGCGGGTTCGACGGGCCGGCCATGTTGCGCACGACGCTCGACAGGTCGAACGTCAGCGTGCGCTCGTACTGCGCGTTCGCGAGCGTATCGGCCCACAGGCCCGCTGCCTTCGCGTAGGTCTCGACCAGCTTCACCTGCTCGTCGCTGCGGCCGGTGAGGCGCAGGTAGTCGATCGTCTGGCCGTCGATGAAGAACATCGCGGCGGTCGCGCCGTATTCGGGCGCCATGTTCGAGATCGTCGCGCGATCGCCGAGCGTGAGGCTCGCCGCGCCTTCGCCGCGGAATTCCAGGTACGCGCCGACCACTTTTTCCTTGCGCAGGAACTCGGTCAGCGCGAGCACCACGTCGGTCGCGGTGATGCCGGGCTGGCGCTTGCCGGTCAGCTCGACGCCGACGATGTCGGGCAGGCGCATCCACGACGCGCGGCCGAGCATCACGTTCTCGGCTTCGAGCCCGCCGACGCCGATCGCGATCACGCCGAGCGCGTCGACGTGCGGCGTGTGGCTATCGGTGCCGACGCAGGTGTCCGGGAACGCGACGCCATCCTGCGCCTGGATCACCGGCGACATCTTCTCGAGGTTGATCTGGTGCATGATGCCGTTGCCCGGCGGGATCACGTCGACGTTCTCGAACGCCTTCTTCGTCCACTCGATGAAGTGGAAGCGATCCTCGTTGCGGCGATCCTCGATCGCGCGGTTCTTCGCGAACGCGTCCGGATCGAAGCCGCCGCATTCGACGGCGAGCGAGTGGTCGACGATCAGTTGCACCGGCACGACCGGGTTCACCTTCGCCGGGTCGCCGCCGCCGTCCGCGATCGCGTCGCGCAGGCCGGCGAGATCGACGAGCGCCGTCTGCCCGAGGATGTCGTGGCACACCACGCGCGCCGGGAACCACGGGAAATCGCGTTCACGCTTGCGCTCGATGATCTGCTTCAGCGAATCGGCGAGGATCGCCGGATCGCAGCGGCGCACGAGGTTTTCGGCGAGCACGCGCGACGTGTACGGCAGCGTGTCGTACGCGCCGGGCGCGATCGCGTCGACCGCGGCACGCGCGTCGAAATAGTCCAGCGACGTGCCGGGCAGGGGTTTGCGGTTGGCGGTATTCATGATGTGGGGCGGAAATCTGGGTATGACGTTCCGCGCGCGCCGGCGGCCCGCATCCTCACGGGCGCCGGCACGCGCGGCGGGCGTTTCAGCGCTTCTCGATCGGCACCAACTGCAGGTCTTCCGGGCCCGTGTAGTTCGCGCTCGGGCGGATGATCTTGTTGTCGATGCGTTGCTCGATGATGTGCGCGCTCCAGCCGGACGTACGCGAGATCACGAACAGCGGCGTGAACATCGCGGTCGGCACGCCCATCATGTGATACGACACGGCGCTGAACCAGTCGAGGTTCGGGAACATCTTCTTCGCGTCCCACATCACCGATTCGAGGCGCTCGGCGATGTCGTACAGCTTCAGGTCGCCCGCTTCCTTCGACAGCTTGTGCGCGACGCCCTTGATCACCTTGTTGCGCGGATCGGAGATCGTATAGACCGGGTGACCGAAGCCGATCACCACTTCCTTGTTCTCGACGCGGCGGCGGATGTCGGCTTCGGCGTCGTCAGGCGAGCTGTAGCGGCTCTGGATTTCGTACGCGACTTCGTTCGCGCCGCCGTGCTTCGGCCCGCGCAGCGCGCCGATCGCGCCGGTGATCGCCGAGTAGATGTCCGAGCCCGTGCCCGCGATCACGCGCCCCGTGAACGTCGATGCGTTGAATTCGTGCTCCGCGTACAGGATCAGCGACGTGTGCATCGCCTCGACCCACGACTTCGACGGCGTCTTGCCGTGCAGCAGGTGCAGGAAGTGGCCGCCGATCGAATCGTCGTCGGTTTCCGTTTCGATGCGCTTGCCGTTGTGCGAGAAGTGATACCAGTACAGCAGCATCGAGCCGAGCGACGCCATCAGGCGGTCGGCGATGTCGCGCGCGCCCGGCAGGTTGTGGTCGTCCTTCTCCGGCAGCACGGTGCCGAGCACCGACACGCCGGTGCGCATCACGTCCATCGGATGCGCCGACGCCGGAATCTGCTCGAGCGCGGCCTTCAGCGCGCTCGGCAGGCCGCGCAGCGCGCGCAGCTTGGTCTTGTACGCAGCCAGTTCGGTCAGGTTCGGCAGCGTGCCGTGCACCAGCAGGTGCGCGATTTCCTCGAATTCGCACGATTCGGCGACGTCGAGAATGTCGTAGCCGCGATAGTGCAGGTCGTTGCCGGTCTTGCCGACCGTGCACAGCGCGGTGTTGCCGGCCGTCACGCCCGACAGCGCCACCGACTTCTTCGGCTTGAATGCGCCTGCGGCGGCCGGTGCTGCTGCGTCTTTCGTCTCGCTCATGTTTTGTTTCTCCAATGGGTATCGGGGGATGCGGGCCGCGTTACTTCTTGCCCTGCGCGAACAGTTCGTCGAGCTTGCGCTCGTATTCGTGATAGCCGAGGAAGTCGTACAACTCGGCGCGCGTCTGCATCGTCGGCACGGCCGCCTTCTGCGTGCCGTCGCGGCGCAGCGTCTCGTAGAAGTTCAGCGCGGCCTTGTTCATCGCGCGATACGCGCCGCAGCAGTACAGCGCGATGTCGACGTTCGCCTCGCGCAGTTCGTCGACGGTGAACAGCGGCGTCGAGCCGAATTCGGTCAGGTTCGCGAGGATCGGCACCTTCACGGCAGCCTTGAAGCGGCGGTAGTCGTCGAGCGTCTTCATCGCTTCCGGGAAGATCATGTCCGCGCCGGCTTCGACGTACGCGACCGCGCGCTCGATCGCCGAGTCGATCCCTTCCGCGGCGGCCGCGTCGGTGCGCGCCATGATCACGAACTGGTCGTCGGTACGCGCATCGACCGCGGCCTTCACGCGATCGACCATTTCGTCGATCGGCACGACTTCCTTGCCAGGACGGTGGCCGCAACGCTTCTGGCCGACCTGGTCCTCGAGGTGCACGGCCGCGACGCCGGCGTTGATGAACGAGCGGACCGTGCGCGCGATGTTGAATGCACCGCCCCAGCCCGTGTCGATGTCGACCAGCAGCGGCAGGTCGGTCGCGTTGGTGATCCGGTTCGCGTCGATCAGCACGTCTTCCATCGTGCTGATGCCGAGGTCGGGGATGCCGAGCGAGTTCGCGGCGACGCCGCCGCCCGACAGGTACACGGCCTTGAAGCCGACGGCCTGCGCCATCTTGGCCGCGTACGCGGTGATCGCGCCGACCACCTGCAGCGGCTGCTCGGCCGCGACTGCCGCGCGGAACTTCGCGCCGGCGCTCTGAAGATGCGTATTGCTCATGAACGGCCTCCTGATGGAATGCCCGATAACAGCAAGGACCGGGCCAGCTTGCGAAACGTCGCTAACCCACTGATTCTTAAGCACCCGCCCCGGGCGAGGCGGCGCCGGAATATTTCAATTCGGCAATTTCGTGTTTCAAAAATGAAATCGCGCGCGCATAATCGGCGGTCATGGACCTCTCTTCGACCAAGCCCGTCGGCCCGGCCGACCGCACGGTGCGTCCGCGCATCTGGGCAATGGGCATCAGCCGCCTGCGCGACCTGTTTCGCGAGATCGCCGGCGAGTTCGACGAACGCGCCGACGTGCGCATCGTGACGCGCGCCTATGAGGATGCGCTCGGCGCGATCGCCGAGGCTGGCACCGCGCGGCCCGACGTGATCGTCGCGGCCGGCTCGAACGGCGGCTTCCTGAAAACGCGTGCGCAGGTGCCGGTGGTGGTCGTGTCGCCGACCGGCTTCGACGTGATGCAGGCGCTCGCGCGCGCGCGACGCGACGCGACGCGGATCGCGCTCGTCAGCGCCGGCGAAACGCCGCCCGAAGTGCGTCGCTTCGTCGCCGCGTACGGCCTCGACGTGCAGTTTGCGTCATATCAGTCCGCGCAGGAAGCGGAAGCCTGCGTGCACGACCTGCGCGATCGCGGCATCGAGACGATCGTCGGCCCCGGCCTCGTCACCGATCTCGCGGCCAGCGCCGGCATGGGTGCGGTATTCCTGTATTCGCACGCGTCGGTGCGCAAGGCCGTCGAGACGGCGCTCGAAGTCGCGTATGCGACGCACGCCGAGGCATTCCGCCGCCAGCGGCTCGACACGCTGCTGCAGCATCTGCGTGACGGCGTGGTCGCGCTCGACGCGCACGGCCGTGTCGAAGCGATCAACGAGCGGCTCGCGTCGGCGCTCGGGGTCGAACCCGCGGCGGCCGTCGGCCGCGCGCTCGTCGACCTGCGGCCCGAACTGCGCACGCTGCGCGGCGAGGACGGCGACGCGCTCGCGACCGTGCGCGGCGTGCGCTACGTCGTGCATCGCGGGCCGCTGGTCGATCGCGGCGTCACGTCGGGCAGCGTGCTGACGTTCCAGGAATCGCGCGCGGTCGAACGGCTCGATCGCGCGCTGCGTTCGCAACCGACCACGCAGCAGTTCGCGGCCCGCTATGCGCTCGACGACGTGGTCGGCGCCTCGGCGCCGATGACGCGCGTACGCGAGCTCGTGCGCCGCTATGCGAAATCCGACGCGACCGTGCTCGTGCTCGGCGAAAGCGGCACCGGCAAGGAAATGATTGCGCAGAGCCTGCATGCGCTGTCCGCGCGGCGCAGCTATCCGTTCGTCGCGGTCAACTGCGGCGCGTTTCCGGAAGCGCTGCTCGAGAGCGAACTGTTCGGCTATGAGGAAGGCGCATTCACCGGCGCGCGGCGCGGCGGCAAGACCGGCCTGTTCGAGGCCGCGCATCGCGGCACGCTGTTTCTCGACGAAATCGGCGAGATGCCGCCGTCGCTGCAGAGCCGGCTGCTGCGCGTGCTGCAGGAACGCGAAGTGATCCGCCTCGGCTCGACCGAGCCGATCCGCATCGACGTGCGCGTGATCGCCGCGACGCACCGGCCGCTGCTCGCGGCCGTCGAGGCCGGCACGTTCCGCGCGGATCTCTATTACCGGCTCAACATCCTGAACGTCGGCCTGCCGCCGCTGCGCGAACGCGCGGCCGACATTCCCGCGCTCGCGGCGACGCTGCTCGTGCAGGCCGCGCGGCGCGAGCCGCGTCTCGCCGAACGCGTGCGCGACACCGACGACGCGCTGCGCGTGCTCGGCGCGACGCAAGCGACGCTCGCGCGCTACCGCTGGCCGGGCAACGTGCGCGAGTTGCAGAACGTGGTCGAGCGGATCGCGGTGGAGCTGGCCGAGGACGTCGACGAGAGCGATCCGGACGCCGCGTGTGCGGCGCTCGCCGCCGGCGCGCTGCAGGTGATCGCGCCCGAGCTGTTCGCCGCGCCGCCCGACGCCGGTGGGGGCGCCGACGACGATGGACAAACGCTCCACGCACGCCGCCGTCGCGCGGAAGCCGACGAGATCCGCGCGGTACTCGACGCGTGCGGCGGCGACCGCGATCGCGCCTGCGCGATGCTCGGCATCAGCAAGACGACGCTGTGGCGCAAGCTGTCGGCGAAATAGGTTCGGGCCGCCCCGTCATTCGGCCTTGTGATAGTGGCGATACGCCTTCGCGCGATTTCCGCACGACGACATCGAGCACCAGCGTCGGCTGCCGTTCTTGCTGTCGTCGATGAACAGCCACTGGCATGCATCGTTCGCGCAGCGCTTGACCTTCGCGAGCCGCGCGCCGCCGAGCAGGTCGATCGCCGACCACAGCACCGGACTCAGCAGCCCCGCGAGCGTCGCACCTGACGCATCGATCCGCCACGCGTAGCGGCCGTCGACGCGCGCCAGCGCAACGCGCGGCGACGCTTCCGCCAGAAAGCCGCCGAGCAGCGCGAGATCGTCGGGCTGTGGCTCGCGCTGCTCCGCTTGCGCGTGAAAGAGCCGGTAGAGCGCCTCGCGCAATGCGAGCGCCTGCGCGAGCATCGGAGGCTCGTCATTCTTCTTCGGGTTCGGATATTGCTCACGACACGCGTCGACCAGCCCGGCCGGTACGCCGGCCTGCTCGCGGCACCACGCGAGCAGGTCGTCCAGCGCGCCGAAGGTTTCCGTCGGCGGGTCGCTGCCGCGCCAGTACAGCGTGTTCGCGAAATCGAGGCTCAACGTCTCGGGCGGCGCCGGGATCAGGCAGTCGATCGCGACGGAAGGTTGCGTTTTTCTCATGACGCGATCGTATCTAACCACCATGCCGGTTGACAAGCGCCGGAGCGATTTCTAACATAACCGGCATGGTGGTTAAAAAAGGTTGCTGCACCGACGCTCCCTTCAATCCAAGGAGACACAGATGATCGATCGCTTTTCGTTCAGCGTTATCCACACCGTCGCCGGCCGCACGTACGAGGCGAGTACGCTCGGCGCGCTTCGCTGCAAGCGGCTGGCATGGTGCCTCCAGGCAGGTTTGCCGTTCTGACGTCCCCCTCAGTTCAAGGAGAACCACAGATGATCGATCACCTTTCATTCGGCGTTGCACACGTTGGCCGCAGCCGCACCTTCTACGACAGCACGCTTGGCGCACTCGGCTACAAGCGTCTGTATAGCGACGACAACGCGATCGGGTACGGCACGACCGAGCCCGAGCTGTGGTTGCAGCACGCGGCTCGCCCGGTCGTCGCCGATCCCGATTCGGGGTTGCACCTGTCGTTCAAGGCCGCGTCGCCGGTCGAGGTCGATGCGTTCTACCGCGCCGCGCTCGAGCACGGCGGCAAGGACAACGGCGGCCCCGGCAAGCGCGAGCACTACGGCCCGGGCTACTACGCGGCGTTCGTCGTCGACCCCGACGGATATCGGCTCGAAGCGCATTGCGAACTGGACAACGTGGTCTGATCCGCTTCGCACCGCCGCGGACATACGACAAGGGCCGATTCCGCATCGCGCGGAATCGGGCCCCTGGTTCGAGCTGCCTCGTCGTTCGGGGCGCGCCGCTCGCCGCCGGCATTCATGCCGACGTGGCGGGCAGCATGGCCAGCGCGGGGGGCTGCGTCCTCCAGCCGGCCCGCGTCGCTCACGCGCTCATTGCGCGTGGCGCGTGCTCTGCAACTGCTCGCCGAGCCCGTCGATCCCGAGGCGCACCATCTGGCCGGCCTTCAGGAATACCGGCGACGGCTTGATCCCCATGCCGACGCCCGGTGGCGTACCGGTCGTGATTACGTCGCCCGGCTGCAGCGTCATGCAGGTCGACAGATACGCGATCAGCTGCGCGACGGTGAACACCATCGTGCGCGTGTTGCCGTTCTGATAACGGTGGCCGTCGATTTCGAGCCACAGGTCGAGACGCTGCGGATCGGGTACCTCGTCGCGTGTGACGAGCCACGGGCCGATCGGGCCGAACGTGTCGAAACCCTTGCCCTTGTCCCACTGGCCGCCGCGCTCGATCTGCCATTCGCGCTCGGACACGTCGTTGACGACGCAGTAGCCCGCGACGTAATCGAGCGCGCGCGCTTCGTCGACGTCCTTGCACTTCGCGCCGATCACGACGCCCAGTTCGACTTCCCAGTCGGTCTTGACCGACCCCTTCGGGATGTCGATGCCGTCGTTCGGGCCGCAGATCGAGCTCGTCCACTTGCCGAATACGACCGGCTCCTTCGGCACCGGCATGCCGGCTTCGGCTGCATGGTCGGCATAGTTCAGGCCGATGCCGATGAACTTGCCGACGTGGCCGACGCACGCGCCGATGCGCGGCTCGCCCGACACGAGCGGCAGCGTGGCCGGATCGATCGCGCGCAGCCGTGCGAGACCCGCGTCGGACAGCACCTCGCCGGCAAGATCCGGCACATGCGCGGACAGGTCGCGAATCCGGCCGGCCGCGTCGAGGATGCCGGGCTTTTCCTGGCCGGGCGGGCCATAGCGAAGCAGTTTCATCGTGCTTAACCTCTGTTGTCGAATGGGACAGGATACCGGCCGACGCGGCCTTTCGCAGCCGCGCGCCGGACTGATTGTCGATCGTCGATTGCACGCGTCGGCGCCGCATGCGGGATGCCGTCGACGCGCGAGGGTCGCGCGGGCGCAGCGATCGCGGCGCCGTACGGAAGTACGGCGCGCATCGAACGGGCGGCCGCCGGTCTGCGCATCGGCGACGACGGCCCGGCATCCGCGACGCGTGCCGGTCCATGCCGGCCGGCTGCACGCGCGGCCGCGCCGTCGCTGGCCCGCAAGCCTTTGTACCATCGGCCGCGCGCCGTGAAATGACGCGCGACGGATACCGACTATTGGTGCGCCTGCCGACGCTGCGGCGCAGCACGCGCCGCACCGGCGTCGGTGGAACGACCATCGTTCGCAGTGGCGCCTGCCATCGGTGCATGAATACTGGCTATTCGGGGTGCCCCTGTCATCGGAAACGTTTGCCCATCCGTTCTTGTCCGGTAATGATCGGTAAAAAGACGCTGCATTGCACACTGTATGTTTATTGCTAAGCTCATACGGATGGCTTTCATTGCCATCCGCGGGCCCGCCCTATACGCGTGCAGAACCGGCCAGCGTGCGTCGCCAACCGATCGACGGTAATCCCCCAACCTCACACCGACAATGCAGACAACCAACGACCCGCTTCCCGGCAGCGACGCACGGGAATCGATGGCCGCTATCGACCGCTATCGCGCACCCGCGCTCGACAAGGGCCTCGATATTCTCGAACTCCTGTCCGAGCAGAAGGAAGGACTCACCCGCACCGAAATCACGAAGGAACTCGGCCGTAACGCGAGCGAGATCTACCGGATGCTCGAACGCCTCGTCGCACGCCGCTACGTGATGCGTTCGACCGGCGGCGACCGCTATACGCTCAGCCTCAAGTTGTTCGCGCTTGCGCACCGGCATCCACCGATGAACCGGCTGATCGCCGAAGCGCTGCCGCCGATGCAGCGCTTCGCCGATGCCGCCGAGCAATCGTGCCACCTGTCCGTCTACGATCGCGGCAACCTGCTCGTGATCGCGCAAGTGGACGGGCCTGGCCCGTGGGGCGTGTCGGTCCGGCTCGGCTCGCGCGTCGGGCTCGCCGATACCGCGTCGGGACGCACGCTGCTGGCGTTCCAGGGCCCCGAGCAACGCGCGCACATGCTGGCCGAGCACCGCAAGGTCAAGGGCGAAACGCCGCTGAACGAGCAGGAGCTCGCGAATGCATGCCAGTCGATCCGGCAGTCCGGCTACCTGCGCCAGGACAGCCGCCAGGCCTACGGCGTGACCGACCTGACCGTGCCGATCCTCGGGCCCGCCGGCCATGCGATGGCCGTGCTGACGTGTCCGTACATGCGACGGATCGATGCGCACATGGCGCCGACCGTCGACGTGGTCGTCGACGCACTGCGCGACACGGCCGCCCGTCTGTCGATGTGCCGCACCGAGACCTGCTGACGCGCGGGTTCGCCGCCAACGCGCACCGGGCATCGCGCAGCGGCGCCGGGTGCGATTGCGTACGACGCCCGCGCGGTGCCCGATGCGCGATGTCGCATCGGGCAGCCGCGGCGCTACGCTAGAATAGCGGCCCTCTCAAACACTACGGCGGCCGGTTGTCGCGGCCGTCGTGTCCGATGGATGTCATGGCCAAACTTCTGAACGATCAAGAATTCCAGCGTTTCTCCGAACTTCAGCAGAAGCAGGCAAGCTTCACGATCACGCCCGAGGAAGCGGACGAACTGCGCGATATCGTCGCGCGCGCGCAGAAGAAGCGCGACGATCGTGCCGCCGCAATGCAGGCGATCGAGAACTACATCGAGCAGTTCGACATCACGCCTGACGAACTCTTCTCGCCCGAGCAGATCGGCGACGCGGCGCGCACCTACGGGCTCATCACGGCGACCAAGAAGGAACGCACGCTGCCGCCGTCGATCACGTTCAACGGCAAGCCGTACCAGTGGACCAAGACGCTTCCGGACGACGTGCGCGGCGCACTGTTCGACGCGTTCACGTCCGGCGAGTCGGTCAAGCGCTTCATCGCGATGCCGAAAGACGCCGCGCGCTGTGCGCTGACGATCGCCCGCCTCGAGCGCGAAACCGGTGCCGTCTATGCCGATCCACACCTCGAGGAACTCGCGATTTCGCGTGATCAGGTGAACGACGCGGCGTCGAAACTCGCTGCGTGAATGTGATCGTGGGCACGCTTCCTGCGTGCCCACACCCGCGCGTCACGCCGGCATTGGCCGGCGCGGCGCCCGCGGCAGGCGTGCGTTCGCATGCTCCCGAAAAAGCTCACCTCGGCATCCCGCAAGCGCTCACCGCAGTCTCCCGTAAAGTCTCACCGAACGCTCCTGGAGACGCTTACTGACGCCTCCCGAACATCCTCACCGATCGCTCCTGCAAGTGCTCACCGAGGTGTCCCGGAAAGGCTCACCGGCCCTTCCCGCAGGCGCTCATCGGCCGTTCCCGGGAAAGCTCACCGAACGCTCCCGTATCGGCTCACCGCGCTGTCCCGGAAAAGCTCACTCGCCGCTCCCGAAAAGTCTCACCTTCGTGATGGCTTTGCATGTGCGAAGCCGGAATAGGGCCACGAATGCGTGCAAGCACATCGCTTGAAACGGTTGCGCAGGGCGAATATCGCAGCACGCTGGCGCGCCTCTGCCGACATGATGCGGGCTTCACGATATCGCCTCGACCGGCAGGTTCGCCACGTCAGCGAGCGCTTCATGCCGGATACTGGTTTCAACTCCTTTGCATTCCTGAGTGACCGTGCGGCATGGCGAGACATTGCAGCATCGACGCCATGCGTTACCTTCGCAACGTGGGACCACAGACTGACGCCTACGGCTGCAACTTCATCCTGAACCCGACGACGCCCGGCTCCTCCGTCGTCGATACCGCAAACCCGCACGATTTCGCGAGCGAAATCATCGCCGTATTCTCGCGCAACGCCTCGCCGACCATCCACGCGGTGCCGCGCGAGCGTGCGTAGTCGATGATGCGCATCATCATCAGCCGGCCGAGCCCCTTGCCCTTTTGGTCGGGCCGTACCGCGATCGCGAACTCCGCCGTCTCGTTGTCGGGATCGGCGACCGCGCGCGCCACCGCGAGCGTGTGGTCGCGCCCCGACACATCGGTGAACGACACGATGAACGCCATCTCGCGGTCGTAGTCGATCTGCGTCATGCGCGCCACCTGCGAATGATCGAAGCTGCGCACCGCGCCGAAGAAACGCATCCGCAGATCTTCCGGCGTCATCGCACCGAGCAGTTCGTTGTGTGCGGCCTCGTCCTCCGGACGGATCGGACGGATCGTCACCGTCTCGCCATGCCACTCGAGCGTCTGCTCGAGGTGCCGCGGATACGGCATGATCGCGAGCCGGCTGCGCCCTGCAGCCAACGTGATGCGCGGCGCGACGACCCATGCGCGGTCGGACAGCACGCGCAGCGTGACCGACATCGCAACGACTTCGCGCACGTCGCAAACGACCTGCGACAGCGCCGTCAGCGCGTCGAGCGTCGGCTCGACGGGCGTGCTGCGCGCATACGGCGAGCGCTCCATCACCGCGCGGGCGAGCACGGTGTTCAGCGGCGGCAGACCGTAGACGACGAACGGCGCCGATACGCCATCCGCCGGCGGCACGGCGTAGCGAAACACCGGACCGAAGTTCGAATCGTCATACATGTCGACCGTGATATCGACGACCTTCTTGCCGGCCGGCTCGCTGGATTGCTCGCCCTGCAGACCGAAATGGGACAGCCAGCGCAGCGCGGCTTCGCCGGCCAGTTCATGCTGCCCGGCTTCGACCATGCGGCGCGCGTCGGCCTGAGCGGACGCCACGCATTCGGCCGGCTGCGGCGGCGTGCCCTCCGGCGTCTGCATCAGCAGCTGGCGCCCGAGGTTGTAGTCGACGAGACGCGCATACGCACGTGCGAGCCGCTGCGGCGTCGTGTGCACCGGAATACCGTTCGCGTGCAGCGCATCGCGTGTCGCCGCATCGACCGCGCCGAAGAAACACGCGAGGATGCCGCGATGCGCGTACTGCCGCGAATCGATCAGCGTGCGCGCGACCAGGTCGGCCGGCGCACTGTGTGAAGTGGAATGAACGACGAACAGCGTGCCCGTCTGCGGAAACGGGGCGAGCGCCTTGATCGCCGCGGCAAAGTGTTCGGGGCGTGCATCGTCGCCCAGCGTGAGCGGATTGCCCGGCGCCGCGAGATGCGGCAGCGCGGCCGCGACGGCCGACGTGGCCGCGGGCGACCAGCCGGTCAGCACGTCGCGCACCTCGGCCACCGCATCGACCGCGAGTTTCGCCACGCCCGCATCGCTGGTCACGAGCGTCGCCGCCCCCCGTGCGGTGACGCGGCCCACGCCGAGCGTCTCGATTTCGTCGAGCAGGTCGTCGAGCGCATCGACGCGCACCATGCCCGCGCGCTGGAACGCCGCCGTGTAGAGCGCATCGCCGGGATCGGCACGGCCGGTACGTAACGCGAGCACCGGCTTGTTGCGTGCGGCCGCGCGCGCCGCCGACATGAACTTGCGCGCCGCGCGCACGGTATCGAGCTCGAGCAGGATCGCGCGCGTGCCGGGATCGCTCGCCAGATAGTCGAGGACGTCACCCGCATCGACGTCCGATTCGCTGCCGAGCGCGACGACATGCGAAAAGCCGAGGCCCCGCGCATGGGCCCAGCCGAGCACCGCGTTCGTCAACGCATTCGATTGCGATACCCATGCAACGCCGCCCGATCGCGCCGTATACGCAGGCGCGCCGAAATGCGCATGCCGCGCCGGCGACAACACGCCGAGGCTGCCGGGCCCGACGATACGGAGCACGAACGGCTTCGCCGCCTTCAGCGTGCGATCGACCGCGGCGCGATCGGCATCGGTGCGCGCCTCGCCGACGATCACCGCGACCCGCGTGCCCAGCTCACCGAGCTTGCGCACGATGCCGGCCCAGGTCGCGGGCGGCGTGCAGATCACGGCAACCGACGGCGGCGCGGGCAATCGGTCCACATCCGAGACGACCGCATGCCCGTCCAGCTCGCGATATTTCGGATTGACCGGCCAGACAGGCCCCTGGAACGCGCCGTCGAGCACACGCGACCACACCATCGCGCCGATACTGCCCGCGCGCGACGACGCGCCGACGACCGCAACGGACTTGGGCTGGAACAACGCATCGAGATGGCGAACGGTCACATCGGCTCCCTGCGGTGACGAAAGACGACACGATCGGCATGCGGCCACGCGGGCCGTGCGCCGATCGACGCGAACCCCAAGCATAGGCGAAGCGCCTGCGACTGCCTATATGCCGAACGGCCGACTATTCGACGGACGTCAACGCTCGCATCATGGGTCTGCAACACACGCGGCCCGGCATCGCAGTGCCGCTCGCACGATGCAGGCAACGCGGCACGATGCTGCAGTCGCGCGCTCAAAGGTGAGGTTTTACAGGAGCCATGGTGAGTATCTTCGGGAATCGCACGACATACCGCGCCAATACGCGAAAGGTGATGAAAGTCCGCGTCGCGCATGCACCGCGAAAATGGCGAATGCCAATGCGCGTGCATTGCGCCATTACGCGCCTGTTTACGGAAATTCCCCGCAATATGCAGTCGGATCGCGGCGAATTCGCAAAACGGGATCCGTTCATTGCGCGGCATTGCACTTCAATTCGCGACGGAAAATCGCATGGCGACCGCCCAAAAACAAAACGGTGCGAAGGCCGCATGGCCGTTCGCACCGTCAGTCGATACGCGAAAGGTGAGGATTTTCGGGAGTCAGTCCTTGATCAGGAAACGTCCGCGATTCTTGCCGAGCCATGCCGGCGCCCGCCCGCGACCACTCCAGGTCTCGCCCGTCTTCGGGTTCAGGTACTTCGGCGGCAAGGTCCGCTTGGGCTTCGCGGCGGCAGCGGCTGCGCCCGATCCTGCCGGGCGAAAACCGAGTTCTTCCGGCGTAATGTCGTATTCGTCGATTTTCGCGCGGATTTCGGCAATCGCGTCGGCAATCGCCTTTTCACGTTCCTTGTCGATCTTTTGCTGAAGCCGTTCGAGCTGTGCGGACAGTTGCCTGTAGGTCGCCATATGGATGGGACTCCGTGAGTGTTATTCGTGAAAAATAGGTAACACCAAGCAAACAGAAAAGCGCTTCGCCCGATCGTGGTCTCCTCAGCCGGTCATTTCGGGATCAATAACCGCTCTTCTTCTTGCACGCGAAGAGAAGATTTCGCACGGCGTCATCCGTCGATTGCTGGATCACGTCGAAATCTCCGTTGCACATGGCCCGGGCATTGTCCGTGCAATTGCTCCAGTCGCTGCCGGTGCATTGCACCTGAGTGGTCGGGCGCCCGTCCGAAGTGAACAGCGGAGCACCGCCACCGCACCCGCCGAGCCCTGCAACCAGAGCCAACATCACGGCCGCCCGAGGCCACCGACAGACCGACGCAAGCATGTGTTTCATTATGGTTCCCGTCAACCTTTTTTTGAATGTCGCGAGTATGCCATGGGCGGCCCGTCGAGCGTCAGTCCGGCGCGCGGTCGGGTTGTCCGCGCGCCTTGTACGGCAAGCGCTTGCGCGGATCGTCGGTGATGCGAATGAACACCTGCTCGACGTCCGGAAGCGCCTCGAATTCGCGTTGCAACGCCTGGCGATCGACGCTCGTATCCGCACATCCTTCGACGTAGATGAAACGTCGCTGCACGGTGATCCACAGGCTCGTGCCGCGCAGACGATCGGAGCCGGCGAAGTGCGCCTTCGCCGCATCGGCGATCGACGCGTCGTACATATACGAGTTCGGCTTCGTGCAGCGATGGGCGAGCCAGCAGGTCGTGCCGCGTTCGGCGCGATAGTGCGCATCGTCCGTCATCTCCGCGCGCGTCATCCACGGGCCGAGCGGCAACGGGCATTCGGCGACGTCTTGCGACAGCACGACGAACGGGTCGTTGTACCAGTTGCGCCGCGCGTCGGCCGTGTCGGCGTCGCCGGCCTGCGCGAATGCGAAGCTCGCCAGCAACATGGTCAGCGCCCCTGCGATGCCGATCCGCTTCATCGTGATCTATATGAACGCGTCCCGTTTGCAACAGTTTTCGTGTGTTCAGACAGACAGGATGGGCTGCAGCTCTATATCCGGCCTTGTTGCAGCCAGTACTGCCGCTGCGGGCCCCTATGAAA
>NZ_JACCQB010000051.1:0-45202 GCF_015712265.1 Burkholderia sp. 9777_1386
TGGGGTAGTGCAGCTCATGACTGGAAGACCGCCATGAACCAATTCGCTATCCTTTACGCAGATCGATTCATCCGGCCTTCCGTGTAATTACTCAACCCGCCTTGAACACGGAAATCCTGACACCCCCGTCCGCCTCACACACGGAATGCCGGATACCCCACTCTAGTTTTTGATTATGCATCGATTATTTCTCACCTCATCGACGCCCACGATATAATTTTTTTTGAAAATCGGCCGCTCGCTTGCGGCCCATCAACAAAAAAATTATTTATGCATTTATGGCAACATGAATCGCCTTACGCATTGCCTCCAAATTTTCACGAGTTGCCACAACAGCCTTATCTTCAGCAGTTCGCGGCGGAAGCTTTCTTATATTTTCCAAAATATTATCACATGCACCAAGCAAGAAAATCTTCTGATCCTCCACCAAATATTTTTGAAATTTTTTGTATATCTGTTCATAAAGCCTAGCCGGCCTAAACGGTTCCCGCTTGTACTTCTCCTTGGCCGTAATGCCCAGCAATAATTCATGCCCCTTTTTAAATTCAGAAAATGCCGAGTTAGCATCACTCGCAACATTTATTGCATACTCTAGATGATAACGGGCGTACTGCGTCTGGATATCTGTAATCGTGTAATTTGGCCGAGCGTCCGCAAGAGACAGAGCTGTATCCAGACATTGCTTGGCTAGCTCCAAATCCTTTGCATCTGCATAACTCAATCTTGCTATCGCATACTGAAGCCAAAAATGCGGATTCTTGCGCTCGATGTCGATACTTCTGAGTCCCTCATAAAAAGATATGAGAGCATCTCGCTTCCCGACATCAGGAAGCATTTTCTGAATATGCTTAAAACTTGCAAGCGCCCTGTAAATATCCCAGTACAACTCGCTAGCCTCAGCCTTTTTACGCGTGCAAACACAAATCTCCACCAACGAATTCACCAACATCGAAACATCAGGAAAATGCTTTAATGCATATTCGGCGAGCACAGATGACTTTGGGGTAATAATACCCCGCTGACTGTTAAACAACTGCTTCGCGGACTCGCTATTCTTAAAAGCCGGATTAAAAATAGAAGAATCGCCAGTCATTGCCGCTATCATATGAAACGTCGGGGAATTTACGTTAATCATATTAAGCGAAAAAGCAGCAATAATACTCTTTGCAAACGCCTTGGAGTTCCTCACCTCGTTAAATAAAGGATTGAATTTCTCACGAATCTGCGGCGAATCAAGCAACCCCAAAAGAGCACCATGCAACTCCGAATTGCAATCCTTCTGAAGGTAGCGAATCTTCGCATCATGTTTTAGCTTAGCCTTCTCCCCCCAGAGACCGTATCTCTCAAAAAAGGACGCCAATGAATCGAGATCCAATGGAGTCAGCTTATTGATATTAAACTCGGCTGTTCTTTGCAAATTAATCATCGCTCGCGAGAAATACAAATCCTCCTCACTCGCCTCATGATCCATCGTTCTGGCAGATAGTAAAATACGAGTGTCAGCCTTTCTTTTTATATTTGCATGCGTTATAAGCTTAAGCTTCCTCGGATAATTATCAAAAACCAACGCAACAGGCCCTTCAACGCCAATTATTTGCTCAATCTCCTCCAAGCAATCATATGCTTCATCATGCAGCCAGAATACTCGATATCCTCGAGAAAGAAGGTGCGCCCCAAGAATACGCAACAACATACTCTTCCCGTTAGCCAAGTCACCATGAATGACTATATTCTCCGACTTAGATAACGCCCCAGCCATCTCTCCTTCTATTTCTCTGGAGAGAGCATAATCGACTCTTGAATTACTCAAAACCCTATCGATAACAAGATCTTCCTTGACTTGCCCCCGCAAAAGCAAGGACGTAACATCTTCGTCCCGAAGAGCAGCAGCATTTGCCCCAACAACCTTCATTTCATCAAATGAGGTTAAAATAAGATCACCGCTCACCCCCACTGCTGACGGATCCACCGACGCAAGATCGCTTGCAAATTTTCCGAGCCCTATTGGAACAATAGTACCGAAATCATTTAAATCGGAATCATCCAGCTCTTGCTGATTCATTCCATCCCGCTGAATGAAGAACGTTTTATCTCTCAGCCTATCATCCGAGAAAATCAGTTCCTGAATATCAATGTCGTAAAGTGAGTAACCAACAAAAAATATCGCTTGAGCAGCCTGCATATCCCGAATAAAGACGTCAGACCATATAGACTCACGGAACTGCTGCGTCAAATAGCTCGCATTTGTTAACTTGAAAGAGTTATTCAGCGCGTCAACAGTCAATTCATCGACATAGCCATTAATATGGAGGACCGTATTTTCCGTCCTTTTATAGGCCCGAGGGTCTCTATTTAACGTTAGTGGAGTAAGCCTCTTCGATCTCTCCGCCGCAGCACGCTCAAGTACGTTATCGTAATTTGTAGTATAGATACTACGCCACGGTATCGCGGCTAGCGAACGATGCTCCTCGGTCACCGATTGAATTGTGAATAGATCGCGAAGTCGGTCCACAAGATCGTCAGAATTTTTTTTCTTAAGATATCGACTAGTAGCAAGTTTCAAATCCTCTGTTAACGGTACTCCTGCATCGATGCATAGGATTTTCGCTAATTCCCGCCCGCTCGGAAGCGTATCACGTGAAACTGCAGTCGCTCCGCGTGAGAAGCCAGCCCCTACAAACAAGATTGCCTTACCACCCACTGCGGACGCCAATGCCCTTTGGTATTCCACGATTGACCCTTTATATATATTAAAAAACTGATCAAATTTAATATTGACACAGGAACAACGCCAACTTACCGATACTTCCCCACGAACGATAAGCACCAACATTCATAGGCACTCTCTCCGTGCCAAGCCCCCTTGGACGTTCTGGATCGTCACCTTCTAATAAGCATCTACCAGCACTCAACGCCCTAGCCCTGCCCTCGACCAACATATTGGTCACCTGCTTCATTTGGTGACAGTGAACGTCAATCACAGACAAAGCTCTTCGCGCGTACCGAAGGTGACGGCAAGAGATCCCATAGTCACGCCAGCTAGCGAGCCACTGAGCTCACCGTCAACCGTGCTTGCAAGATAGCCACGGATAAAACCACTGGGAAACTCATCCGTTTCACGAAATACACCATCCAGCAGACGTGGGAATCTATTCCCTATAGCACAATTTTCAGAACCAGCACATCCGTCCAGACGATATAAGGCCCCACTTGCAGCGTAATCGCTCCCGCCGATGTGGCCACCCTCTCGGGACACTATCAGGACTTTCCCGGCAGACACCACTACGTCCGCACGACGTAGCCTCCACTTCACCGGTAGTTCCAGTAAACCAAACACCGCCGCATCATCAGCGAACACATCTTCGTAAAAATCTCGTTAGCGAAGATAACGGCAATATCATCCGTCAACTTAACCCCAACATCCTCCGTTTTGACCCAAGCCTCAAAAAATTGAACGGTTGTAACAAGATAACTGGCTCTTCTGTCGTCAGCGACTACGCTTTGCCCCGGCCCACCTTCCCGGAAACCCCTCCCGGCCCTGCCGTGCCGACAAGCTCAGCCAGCCCTTGCATTGATCTCTGAGGCATATTTCTTGTTCAGATCCGCCCCGATCCTCTTGTGTACGCGCCTCCGCCGGCAACCTCCGCCTGCAATCTTGCTCTTCAATTTCATCAACAAAAAACGGCCACCGTGACCCCACGACAGCCGTCCTCAGAAACGTCTAACTCCTAAACCCCAAATCAATCCTTACTCATCCACCTTAAAAGCCGAAACGAGCTTAGTCAATTCCGCTGCCTGCTGCTTTAAACTCTCCGCCGCTGCCGCGCTTTCCTCGACCAAGGCCGCATTCTGCTGCGTCATCTGATCGAGCGACTGCACCGCGTCCCCAATCTGATCGATCCCGGCACTCTGCTCCAGGCTAGCCTCGGCAATCTCGCTCATCATCGCGCTAACGCCTTGAACCTGCGAGACAACATCACTCATCACCTTCCCCGCCTCACTAACGAGCCGCGACCCGGCACCCACAGTCCCCGCGCTATGCTCGATCAGCGATTTGATCTCCTTCGCCGCCTGCGCACTACGCTGCGCCAAATTCCGCACCTCCGAAGCAACAACAGCAAACCCGCGCCCCTGCTCCCCCGCCCGCGCAGCCTCCACCGCGGCATTCAACGCCAGAATATTCGTCTGAAACGAAATACTGTCGATCATCACGATGATCTCGGAGATCCGCTGCGACGCGTCGCTGATCTGCTCCATCGTCGTCACGACCTCGCCCACCACCAGCCCGCCCCGCGCCGCCGTATCCGCCGCACCATTGATCATCTTCGCCGCGGTAGTCGCCGTCTCGGTGTTGTTGCGCACCACGGCCGTGATCTCTTCCATCGACGAAGCCGTCCGCTCCAGGTTGCTCGACTGCCCTTCGGTGCGTTCGCTGAGATCCGCATTCCCCGAAGCAATCTGCGCCGACCCAGTCGCAATCGACGCCGAAGCTGCACGAATCCGATGAACCAGCGTCGACAGCGACGACACGAATCGATTGAACGCATCCGACAACTGCCCGATCTCGTCCTCGCTCTCCACCGTCATGCGGCGCGTCAAATCGCCCTGACCGCTCGCGATCTCCGACAGCAGCGTAGCCGCACGACGAATCGGCGCAGCAATCGCACGACCCACTAGCCAGATCACGAAAAGTGCAACCCCAAGCCCCACCACCGCCGCAACCAGTGCCGCGCTGCGGATCGCACGCGTCACCGGCCCGAGCAGTTCGGCCTGCGGCACCTGAACGACCACATACGCATTCAACTCAGGAATAAACGACGTCGCGATGAACCGCGCGCCGCCATCACCCTCGTAGCTGAGATACGCATACGGCTTACCCGCAAGCAACGTGGACGACGCATCGCCCGGCAGCCCCGGTTCATCCTTCAGAAAATGCTTGCCGTCGATCAGCGACGTATCGCGATGCATCATGATCGCGCCGTCGGGGCGCACGAGATACGCAAACCCGGTGTCGCCGATCCGGTAAGCCGAGATACCCTTCGCGAGCGCATCGACGGACAGGCTCATGCACGCCGCGCCGACCGGCACGCCATCAAGTTCGATACGGCTGTTGATGAACATCATGTAGCCGCCGACGGTCACCTCGCGATCCATGTTCACGTCGTACGCCTTGCCCGACGACAGGAAACTGGTCAGCCACTGATCCTTGTCGGTCACCTTCCGCTGCAAGCCGGCTTCGTTGTAGTAGTTGCCGCTCTTCACCGACACCCACTGCACGGACGCGGCCTTCTGCTCGTCCTTCACGTTCTTCGCGAGCTGGATCCAGTTGCGCGTGCCGGCATCGGGTTCGCCGTCGGCTTCCCATTGCAGCAGGAACGCATCGCGCGCCAGAATGCGCGACGCGGCGATCGGGCCGGCCATCTGGCGCTGCACGTCGGCGCGGATGCCGTTGACGGCGGTCGGCAGCTCTTCGCGGACGACGCGCTCTCGCACCGCGTTGCCGATCAGACGAACGCTGAGCCCGCTCGAAATCGCGACGAACACGAGCAGGCAACTCGTCATGCTGAGAATCAGCTTGTTCTGAATGGAAAGCTTGCGCCAGAAATGCATGGGGAACCCTCGATAACCGCTCGGTCTGAGCCAGTTTGGGTTATCGGCATGCACGCGCAGAACCACATCGTTGATTTCAAATGTCGATCATTCGAGATTCGTTATGTTGTTGATGGGCGGGCATATGCAGCCGCCTATATGTACGAGAACCATGCAAATACAACGCGCGGATCAATACGCAACGAAGATCGTGACGCGCCGGTTTCGCGCTCTTGATGCCGCATCGTCCCCCGCGACAAGCGGCTGCGTATCCGCCCGCCCGATCGCCGCCAGCCGATGCGGCGCAACACCACGCTCGGTCAGATAACGCACCACACTGCCCGCCCGCGCCGACGAAAGCTCCCAGTTCGATTCGTATTTCGTGTTCGCGATCGGCACGCTGTCGGTGTGGCCTTCGACGAGGATGTCGCCGGTTGCATGCGCGCTCAGTGCCTGCGCAATCTGGTTCAGCACCGGCGACGAATCGGGCAGCAAGCGCGCATCGCCGACGTTGAACAGAATCTTCGCGTCAATACCGATCTCGACGCCATGCGGCGCCTTCACCAGCGAAATGCGCCCATTCGACTTCAACGAATCGAGCAGCGCGAGCCACGGCGGCGCAGGGTCGGGCTTCGCGGTATCGACGGCGGCAGTCGCCGCGCCCCCGGCCTGCCGCGCAAGCGCCTGATACCGCGCATCGAGCGCGTTGTATTTCGCGAGCTGAAGCACGTACAGCGCGAGAAACAGCACCATCAGCGTCGTGATGAGATCCGCGTACGAAATCAGCCAGCGTCCGGACTGCGCGCCTTCGAGTTCGTCATCGTCGCGATCGGCAGCGGATGCGCCGTCAGTTCGAGCAGTCATGCCGTCGGGAATCCGGGTTCGTCATACGGTACAGATACAGGCCCACGCGCAAGCACGAAGCACACGGACATCACGCGAGCGATTCCGCCGCCCGCCCGCGCACATCGCCGGTCAACCGCGTTTCGATCGTATGCGGCGACTCCTTGCGCGAGATCGCGAGCAAGCCGTCGAGATACAGCTTGCGAAAGCGCATCTCGCTGTCGATCTGTGCGCGCAGCTTGCCGTACAGCGGCAAGAACACGAGGTTCGCGAACGCGAGCCCGTACAGCGTCGCGATGAACGCCACCGCGATACCCGGCCCGAGCTGCGCCGGTTCGAGAATATGGCTCGTCACCTGCACGAGCCCGAGCACCGAGCCGAGAATGCCGAACGTCGGCGCATAGCCGCCGGCCTGCTGCCACACGCGCACGGCAGCCAGGCGGCTGCGTTCGTACGCATCGAGTTCGCGCTGCAACGCATCTTCGAGCACCGCGGTCGACACGCCGTTCGCCAGCAGTTCGAGCCCGCGCCGCGCAAACGGATGAATCCCGCTCACGTCCATCGATTCGAACGCGAGCAACCCGTCGAGCTTCGCGCGATCGCCCCATTCGAGCAGGTCGGACAGGTTCTTGCGATCGACTTCGCGCGCCCGCACGAACGCGAGCCGCAACTGCTTCACCGCGTCGAAGAAGCGCGCCCACGTGTTCTGGATCATCACCGCGCCGAGCGTGCCGCCGAGCACGATCACGAGCGCCTCGAACTGGAACAGCATCGAGAAATGCCCGCCTTCCAGCGCGAACCCGAACACGATCGCCGCGCCGCCCAGCACCACCCCGACCAGGGTCAACAGATCCATACGCGCCTCCGTATCACGCATCCGACGCCGAAGTCGACGCAACGGCCGTTGCGCCCGCCGCAGGCGCCTTCGCCGCGCGTACGGCCTCCAGCACGCGCTGTTCGATCTCGTCGATCTCGACCGGATCGAGCTTGAGTTCGCGGCGCATCACCCACGACACCTCGTTGCGCCGCGCCTCGGTCATCACGGAAAACAGCTTGTCGGCCACCGCGCGATCGTCGAGGTTCGCGATCAGCTTCGCAAGGTCATAGGTATCGAACGCGCTGATCACGTCGAACAGCGTGCGCTGGTCGATCCAGACGAGATCCTCGAGCGCGCGCACGTCGCCGCCGCGGCGCGCGTTGCGGCGCGAGAAGTACGCAACGCCCTTTTGTTCGACGTAGTTCAGCACCTTCGATTTGCGGAACGCGAACACTTCTTCCGCGATCTCGCCGTTCGACAGCTTGTTGAGCAGCAGCGTCTTGTCGACGCCGATCAGCGATTCGAGATCGGCCAGTTCGATGAGTTCGAGTTCACTGTTGATCGATACGTCGAGATCGTGATCGGCGACCTGTTGCGCGCGGTCGATCACGCGGGCGGCGTCGAACGTGACGACCTGGCGCGCATCCGACGAAGCCGCGTAATCGCTTGCGCCGCCGGTGCCGTCGCCCTGCGCGGCTTCGATCGTGACGAGGTTGAGCTTCTCCATGCGCCGCAGCATCGCGAGCACGTGCGGCCGCGAATGGCCGGCAATCGCGCGGCATTTGCGAATCACTTCGGCAAGCGGCACCGAGGTTTCGGCCGCGTGCGCCTGCATCGGCCGACGTGCCCACGTGTCGCCGGATTCGCGCGCGTCGGCGCCGGCCATCAGCGACAGCACGTGCGCATACGACAGCACGCCCGGCATGAAATCGGCATGCGTATAGGTCGCCAGTTGGTCGTCCTTGCGCTTCACGCGGCGGATCATCGTTCGCACGATATGGCGCAGCAGCGCGGACACGCGCTCGATTTCTTCATCGAGCATGCCGGCCGGCACGACGGTGAGCTGACAGAACGAAAGCGCCTTCGCGGTATGCGCGCGCGGTTCGGCGGCGAGCAGCGCCGATTCGCCGAAGAATTCGCCGCGGCCGAGCGTCGCGACGATCACACGCTTGTCTTCGCAGCGCGTGGACAGCTCGACCTTGCCGTCGGTAATCAGAAAGATGACGGGCTCGCCCGCGAAGCCCTCCGAGTAGATGATTTCTCCGGGCGCCGCGGTACGCGTCCACGATTGCTGACGATTCAAGTCGATTCCCCTGCTGCGCTGGTTATTGCGGACTGCGCGTCGCACGTCTGAAGCATGCGATCGCGAGTCGTCCCCGTGACTCGTTTACGTCATCGTGCGCAACATCCTTTAGGGCATTCGTGCTCGTTTCGAACCGAAATCAAGGTAAAACGTTTGCGGATTGCGCGGGCGCATCGATCGTTCGTTTCGCCGTTTGCGCATGTAGTGAAATTGAAAGCCCACCGCGACCGCATGCGTCCGGTCAGAACTCCATGTCGAGTTCGTCGATGTCTTCGTGCTCGGCCTTCGCCGCGTCGATCCACTCGGCGACGAACGGATGCGCGAGGACGCGCATGCAGTACTCGGCGACGTCCGGTTCGAGTTTCACGTCGTAGGTCAGGAAGCGCGTGACGACCGGCGCATACATCGCGTCGGCGATGCCGATCTCGGCACCGAACAGCCAGGGGCCGCCGTACTCGGCCAGGCACTCGCGCCAGATCGTCACGATCCGCTCGATGTCGTGCTGCGCGCGCGACCAGATCCGGAAGCCGGGGAAATGTCCGCGCAGGTTCATCGGCAGCGCGGATCGCAACGCGCTGAAGCCGGAATGCATCTCGCCGCAGATCGACCGGCAATGCGCGCGCGCATGCCGGTCGTCGGGCAGCAGCCGCGCCTGCGGGCGGAGCTCGTTCAGGTATTCGGCGATCGCGAGCGTGTCCCACACCGCGTTGCCGTCGTGCGTCAGGCACGGCACGAGGATCGACGGCGACAGCAGCAGCAGCTCCGCGCGCGACGTCGCATCGATCGGCACGCTGATCGTCTCGAACGCGAGCCCGCTCAGCTTCGCGAGCAGCCAGCCGCGCATCGACCACGACGAGTAATTGCGGCTGCTGATGGTCAGCGTCGTCCGTGCGTTGGATTCCATGTCGCTCCCCTGCTGAATGTCGTTCGTGCCCCTGCACCGTAAACGGACGCGCCTCATGACCGCCCGCACCACGTCTGTGCGGTCCGTTCGCCGAACTGGCGCAACGTCGCACGGCCGCGCGGCATGCGTCGCACGCCCGACCGGCAAGGCAACGCGTCACCTTCGCGCTGCGTCATCACGTCCCGCGCGCGCCGCCGCGCTCCCGAACCGCTGCAACGCGCGTGCCAGCCTCACGCTGGCATACGGCTTGCCTCGTTCCTTGCAATGCGGCGTCACGAGCGACGGTCATGAACCTGCTTGCCTATCCGTTTTATCAATGGTCTGCGGAATGCCTGCGCCCGGCGCGTGCATGGGCCGCCGCCACCCGCGCGACGATGTCGCTGTGGCCGCCGGCGACATCGACGCCGACCGGCCGCATGGTCGACGCGCTGTGCGAACTGCTCGAATGCTGCGCGTTCTCGCATCGGCGGCCGCCGTTCGGAATCGCGTCGGTCGTCGTCGACGGCGACACGGTGCCGGTCGTCGAGGAAGCGGCGGCGGTCACGCCGTTCGCGACATTGCTGCATTTCCGCAAGGCGCGGCCGGTCGCGCGCCAGCCGCGCGTGCTGATCGTCGCGCCGATGTCCGGGCACTTCGCGACGCTGCTGCGCGGCACGGTACGCACGATGCTGGCCGACCACGACGTGTACATCACCGACTGGCACAACCCGCGCGACATCCCGCTGGCGGCCGGACGCTTCGGCTTCGACGAGTACGTCACGCACGTGATCGACTTCATCCGCCACATCGGCCCGGACGCGCACGTGCTGGCGATCTGCCAGCCGACCGTCGCGTCGCTGGCGGCCGTCTCGCTGATGGCGGCCGGCGGCGATCCCGCGCAGCCCGCGAGCCTCACGTTGATGGCCGGCCCGATCGACTGCCGCGTGAATCCGACGAAGGTCAACGAACTCGCGACGAGCCAGCCGATCGAATGGTTCGCGCGCAACCTGATCAGCGTGGTGCCGACGGGTTTCGTCGGCGCGCAGCGGTGCGTGTATCCGGGTTTCGTGCAGGTCGGCGCGTTCATGTCGATGAACCCGGACCGCCATGCGGCGTCGTTCGCCGATCTGTACTACGAGCGCGCGAAAGGCGACCCCGCGAAAGCCGACACGTTGCGGCACTTCTACGACGAATATTTCGCGACGGCCGACCTCACCGCGGAGTTCTATCTGGAAACGGTCGAGAAGGTGTTCCAGCAGTACGCGCTCGCGCGCGGCGAGCTCGCGGTGGGCGACACGCTGGTCGAACCGGCGGCGATTCATCGCACCGCGCTGTTGACGATCGAAGGCGAGAAGGACGATATCTGCGCGGTAGGCCAGACGGTGGCCGCGCAGGAACTGTGTTCGGGATTGCCGTCGTACCTGAAGACGCACCATGTACAGACGGGCGTCGGGCACTACGGCGTGTTCAACGGCAGCCGGTGGGAAACGCAGATCTATCCGATCGTGCGGGCGACGATCCACGACAACGAGCCGTACGATCGCACCGCGGACGCGCAAGGCGACACGCACGGCACGCACTACGTCACGCTGCGCGCGCTGCTCGATGCACGGGCATCCGGGATCGATGCGGCGACCGAAGCGCAATCGGCGCACACGCACTGAACGCGGCTAGCCACACAGTGAATCGCCCCGCCGGAGAGGCGGGGCGATGTGTGCTGCAGCATTCGGACGACGCGCGAGCGAAACCGCTCGCGCGCCGGGCCGGCTCGTTACGAGCAGGCCTTGCCGTGCGACGCGTGGTAGCCCTTCGCCTTCGCGTCGGCTTCCGACATGTAGCTGCCGTGCTTCGTCTTGCCGTAGTACTTGTCGGTCGAGCAGTGATAGACCTTCGTGCTGTCGTTCGCCCACACCTTGCCCGCGCCGCCGCCCGGCGCCGCGGCCGTCGTGGCGGCGCTCTTCGCGCCTGCGGCGCCCGATGCCGGCGCGGCGGAAGCCGCCGTAGCCGGTGCCGCGGCCGGTGCGCTCGCCGCGGCAGCGCCCGATGCGCCGTACCACGTCTTCACGCCCTTGTGGCCCGCACATGCGCCCTTCTTCGACGCACCCGAGTAGAACGAGCCGTCCTTGCACAGCCCGGTCGTGCCGGCCGGCGCGCTGGCCGGAACCTGCGCGAACGCACCGATCGACACACCCATGCCGGCGACCAGCGCGGCGATCAACATCGTTTTTTTCATGATCCTCTCCTGATTTGCCTGAATGACGAAAGCGTCCGGGACATCCCCGGCGACAGCGACGGTTACCGCACCCAGCGGCACACGCGGTGATGGTGATGATCGAAGTGGCACACGCGGTGCGAATGCGCTTCGGCCAGTGCCGGCACGAGCACGGCGCAAGCCAGTGCGGTGGCCGTCAGGATCTTCGCGATGCGGTTCATGGTGAAACTCTCCCGGATAGTCAGCCGGTGATCCGGCTGGTACCTCCTTAACGCCGGGCGTCGACACGCCGTGCACCGCCCCTGCGGGCAATTGACGATCTTTGACATCGCATCGCCTGTCGACGATCGAAGCTGACGAATGTCTTTCTTTTCTTTCTGGTTCTTCAGCTTCTCGATCGTTTGGAATTCGAAGGAATGTGTCGAAGCGAAAAGCAGTGCGCGTAAATCGCTCCGACCAATAAAAAACCGCCTGAATGCAGGCGGTTCGTCTAGAACGAACACCCACTCGACCGGCTACGCACCGACCTCGCCCCACGGCGTCAGTTCCGGCACCGCGCACGGCCCGTCGACATCGATCGATTTGAAGTCGGCAGGCCCGACGATCTCCAGGTACTCCATGTCCGGCGAGTAATCGAACAGGTAGTGGACGATCCCCGGCGCCTGGTGCACGCAGTCGCCCGCCGCCACCAGCGTTTCCTGTTCGCCGTACATGAAGCGCGCCCAGCCCTTCAGCATGATCACGATATGGAACTCGGCCTCGTGACGGTGCCAGCCGGTGCCCGCCTCCGGTGCATGATTGGCCCTGACGAGTTGCGCGACGACCTTGCCGTTCGTCGCGGCGGCGATACCGAGATCGCGGTACAGGAAGAAGTCGCGCAGGCCCTCGCCTTGAAAGGCGGTGTCCTGCGGCTTCACGTGGGAAAAAGCGGTGGTGGTCGGCGTGCTCATCGCGGTGCTCCTTCATCGAAAGGATCACGCGAGACAAGCATTAAGCGTTCCAGTTTGCGGCGGCACGACACCGTGCGCGTCAGCGCTTGCGCCGCTTGCCGGTCAGCAGCGTCTGCGCGATCACCGCGAGCAGCAGGAACGCGCCGCTCGCGAGGTTCTGGTAGTACGGGCTCAACGTGCCGACCTGGTTGATCACGTTCTCGATCACGCCGAGCAGTAGCACGCCCGCGAGCGGGCCGAACAGCGTGCCGACGCCGCCCGTCAGCAGCACGCCGCCGATCACCGCCGCCGCGATCGATTGCAGCTCGTAGCTGTTGCCGGCGCCCGGCAGCCCCGAATCGAGCCGCGACGCGAGCAGCGCGCCGGCCAGCCCCGCCAGCGCCCCGCTCAGTCCGTACGTGACGACCTTGAGCCCCTCGACGTTCACGCCGAGCATGCGCGCCGCCTCCTCGTTGCCGCCGATCGCGAACACGCCCGCGCCGTAGCGCGTGTGATTCAGCACGAACGCGGCGACGAGATACGCGACGAGCACGATCCACACGAGATGGCCGACGCCGAACAGCGAGCCGTTCGCGATCGTCGCGAAGAAGCCGGGGTTCGCGATCAGCATGTCCTGGCTCGCGAGCACGAGCGACAGCCCTTTCAAGCCGAGCAATGCGGCGAGCGTGACGATGAACGGCGCCATCCGCGCGCGGGCGATCAGCCAGCCGTTCATGAGCCCGACGATCAGCCCGACGCACACCGGCGCGGCCAGCGCGGCGCCCCAGCCGTACGGCGCCGCATACGCGGCGATCACGGTGCCGAGCCCGACGAGCGAGCCGACCGACAGGTCGAACCCGCCGAGGATGATCACGAAGCTCTGCCCGATCGTGATTAGCGCGACGAACGCGGCGGCCGCGACGATATCGAGCAGGTTCGGTGCACTCAGGAAATGCGGAAACACGCGGCCGGCGATCAGGCACACGAGCACGAGGATCGCGATCGCGCCGCGCGCCTGCACGAGCCGGACGAACTGCGCGCGGCGCGCGCGGCCGGCATCCTGCGCGGTGTGCGGAGTCATCGGCGCGGTCGACATGTCAGGCTCCCGAGCGTTGCAGGTACAACGCGCCGAGGATGAACGCGGCCTTCAGGATCTGCGCATACGTGTAGCTGATGTTGTTCATGATGAAGCTGGCATCGAGCAGTTGCAGGAGCAGCACGCCGAACACGGTGCCGACGATCGACACGCGCCCGCCGGACAGCGGCGTGCCGCCGATCACCGACGCGGCGATCGCATCGAGTTCGAAGTTCACGCCGACATAGTTCGGATCGCCTGCGCCGAGCCGCGCGGTGGCGAACAGGCCCGCCAGCCCGGCCAGCGCCCCGCTCGCCGCATAGACCGCCAGCAGCGTGCGCCGCACCGGCACGCCGGCGAGATGCGCGGCGTCGCGGCTCGCGCCGACGAGAATCGTGTAGCGCCCGAAGGTCGTGTTGCGCACGACGAAGAACACGACGGCCGCGCACACGAGCGCGATCAGCATCACAACCGGCAACCCGAACCACGTGCCGATGCCGACGAAGTCGAACGCATCGGACGGCGGCAGGCTCACGCGCGAGCCGCCGAGCAACGCCTGCGCCAGTCCGCGCGCGGCGACCAGCAACGCGAGCCCGGAAATCAGCGGATCGATGCCGAGCCGCGCGACGAGCCCGCCGTTGAACAGGCCGACCGCGAGCCCGATCGCAATGGCCGCCGCGAACGCCGCGCCGGTGCCGTACGGCAAGCACACGGCGATGATCGCGCTGGACAGCGCCATCACCGAGCCGACCGACAGGTCGATCCCGCGCGTGGCGATCGCGAGGTTCTGCCCGAGCGCGATCAGCACGATCGGCGCGGCCTGGAACAGCAGGCTGCGCGCGGCGAGGGGATTCGAGAAGCCGGGCGTGACGATCAGGTTGAAGACGGCGAGCGCGACGAACGCGAGATAAACGCTGTGGTCGCGCGCCTGCGCGAACAGCGAGCGGCGCGACGGGCGGCGGGCTTCATCGGGTTCGCTCATCAGGTTGGCAAGATTCACGCTGTCCTCGTCCTCGGGTCGATGTGCGGGGCGTCAGGTCTGGTTCGCGAGCAGCGCGGTCACGTCGTCGGGGCTCGCGCCGCGCGTCGGCAGTTCGCCGCTCGTCGCGCCTTCATGCAGGATCACGAGCCGGTCGGCCAGCTCGAGCAGTTCTTCCATCTCCGACGACGTCGCGACCACCGCGAGCCCGTCGTCGGCGAGCCGTTTGACGAGATCGTGCACCTCGGCCTTCGCGCCGACGTCGATGCCGCGCGTCGGGTCGTCGAGCAGCAGCACCGACGGCTCGGTCGACAGGCAGCGCGCGATCAGCGCCTTCTGCTGGTTGCCGCCAGACAGCGTCGAGATCGGCGCGCCCGCATGCGACGTCTTGATGCCCAGCTCGCGGATGTAGCGCTCGACGAGCGCCTCCTGCTTGCGCACGGAGATGAAGCCGAACCGGGCGATGCGCGGCAGCACGCACACGACGATGTTCTCGCGCACCGACAGCTTCGAGAAAATGCCTTCCGAGCGGCGATCCTCGGACAGGAACGCGAGCCCCGCGCGAATCGCGCGCGCCGGGTCGGCGCCGTCGAGCGCCCTGCCGCCGACGCGCACCGCGCCGCCGTCCGGCTGCTGCGCGCCGAATACGGCCTTGAACGTTTCGGTGCGGCCCGCGCCGAGCAAACCCGCGAGCCCGACGATCTCCTTCGGCGCGACGCGGAACGACACGTCGCGCAAACGCGTGCCCCAGCGCAGCCCGTCGACGGCGAGCGCGGGCTCCCGCGTCGTGTCGGCGGCAACCGCCTCCGCCTGTTCGCGCGGGCCGTGCGCACCGACTTCGCGGCCGAGCATCGCCGCAATCAGCGCCATGCGCGGCAGCCGGTCCGGCGACTCGCTGCGCACCACCGCGCCGTCGCGCAGCACGGTGAGCCGGTCGCACATCCGGTAGCACTCCGACAGCCGATGGCTCACCAGCACGATCGCGATGCCGGTCGCGCGCAACTGCTCGACGACGCCGAACAGCACCTCGACTTCCGCACCGCTCAACGCGGAAGTCGGCTCGTCGAGAATCAGCACGCGCGCGCCGAGCGACACCCCGCGTGCGATCGACACCATCTGCTGCTGGCCGAGCCCGAGCGAGCCGACCTTGTCGGCCGGATCGACGTCGAGCCCGTAGCGCTCGACGATCTCGCGGGTGCGCGCCCGAATCTCGCGGCGGTCGATCCACGGGCCGAAGCGGCGCGGCTCGTGACCGAGGAAGATGTTCTCGGCCACGCTGCGTTCGGGAATCAGGTTGATTTCCTGGTAGACCGCGCAGATGCCCGCGCGCTGCGCGGCACGCGGGCTGTCGAACGACACGGGCACGCCGTCGACGCGGATCTCGCCCGCATCGGGCTGGTGAAAGCCGGTGAGGATCTTGATCAGCGTCGACTTGCCGGCGCCGTTCTCGCCCATCAGCCCGTGCACCTCGCCCGCGCGCAGCGACAGCGACACGCCGTTCAGCGCGCGCACGACGCCGAACGTCTTGCCGACGCCGTGCGTTTCGAGCACGACGGGTTGGCCGTGGGCGCCCGAGTCGGCGCCGGGTCCGGCGGGAAGCGTTGCGTCCATCGCGCGCCTCGCGTTCGCGGTTGAGCGGTTGAGCAGCGGTTGAGCGATTGCCGAGCGTTTGCCGGCCGATCAATAGACGAGGTTCGCTTCGAGCGAATGCTTCGCGTTCGCCTTGTCGTACAGCGCGTCATCCATGATCTGCTTCTGCGCGACCGGCTTGCCGGCGAACCATGCTTCGAGCGACTTGAACGCGAGCGGGCCGAAGCGCGGGTTCGTCTCGACGCTCGCCGCGGCCGAACCGTTCGCGATCGCGGTGACGAAGTCCTTGGTGCCGTCGATCGACACGACCGTCACGCCGCGCTGCTTGCCGGCCTGCCGCAACGCGGTCATCGCGCCGAGCGCCATCGTGTCGGCCTGCGCGTAGACGGCATTCACGTCCGGATGCGCGAGCAATACCTGCTCCATCACCTTCTGCGCTTCGGTGGCCGACCAGTTCGCGGTTTGCGACGCGACGATCTTCATGTTCGGGAATTTCTTCAGTCCGTCGGCGAAGCCGTCGGTGCGCTGGCTCTCGACGGTATTGCCGTAGCCGCCCTGGATCTCGGCGATCACGGCTTTGCCGCCCGTCGCGTCGGCGAGCGCCTGCGCGGCGCGCTGCCCCTGCCGGAAGAAGTCGGAACCGAGGAACGTGATGAAATCCTGGCACGGCGTGCCGGCCGTCTGGCGGTCGATCGTGACGACCGGAATGCCCTTCGCGCGCGCCTGCGCGAGCGCGGGCTGCAGGCCGGTCGAATCGTTCGGCGCGACGATCAGCGCCTGTGCGCCCTGGTTGATCATGCTTTCGATATCCGCGACCTGCTTCGCCTGGTTCGCGTTCGCATTCGTATACAGCAGCCGCTTGACGCCGGCCGCCTTCGCGGCGGCACGCACCGACGCGGTTTCGGTCGCGCGGAACGGGTTCTGTTCGTTCTCGGACTGCGAGAAGCCGACGACGAGATCGGTCAGCTTCACGCTGCCCGGCTTCGGATTCGTGCAGGTCTGCGCGGAACTCGCACCGACCTTCTGCGCATTGTCCTGCGCATGCGCGATCGCGACGCATCCGAGCGTCACACCCATCGTCACCACGATACGTTGCAGCTTTGCACGGCTCGGCATCATCGTCTCCAAATGTTGTGATGGCGTGATCGGCCCGCGCCCCGTCGCCTGCGGACGGCATCGGCGTCACGAATTAATATTATTACTCGATATTATCGCCTGCCCGACTCAGGATAATCCCGTATCGCCGAACCCGTCAGGCGGGGCCCGGCGTCCACCGCAACGTCGCCTGCAGCGACTCGCCCGGCGCCAGCACGCAGCCGCCGACGAGCGATGCGGGTTCCGTTGCATTGAAGCTGTCCGTCGTGTTCGTGACGGGCTCGACGCACAGCGCGTCGGCGCCCGACGGCGCGTACACGACGAGCTGGTCGAACGGCTGCTCGGCCTGCAGCACCAGTTGCCGGCCGCGCTCCGGCCAGATCACCGCGGCTTCGCGCGACCAGCCGACGAAATTGTTGTCGAGCTCGAATGCATCGACCGGCATCCCGCCGCGCAGCGCGGCGACGGCCGGGTGATCGCCGACGTGGGTAGGCAGCACGTCCGCATCGGCATGCCACATCGCGTCGACGTGCGCCTTCACGACGGTGTGCGGCGTGCGCAGGTAATACGGGTGATGGCCCATGCCGAACGGCATCGGCTGTGCGCCGAGGTTGCGCGCGGACAGCGTGATCGACAGCACGGGGCCGTCGAGCCGGATCGACTGGCGCGCCTCGTAATGGAACGGCCAGTCGCCCGCGCGGCTTGTATCGGGGCGATGTTCGAAGCGCAGGTCGACCTGCATCTCGTCGCGCCGCTCGACCTGCCACGGACGCAGCCAGCCGTGCCCGTGCAGCGCGTGACGATACGCATCGTCCGGGCCGGACAGGTCGATCGTGCGGCCGTCGAATTCGAACTTCGCGTCGCGGATGCGGTTGCAGTACGGAAACAGCGGGAAGCTCGCGAAGCGCAGCGGATCGCCGCTCGCGAGCGCCGCTTCGGTGGTCGGGCGAAACCAGTGCTGCGGGCCGTCCGGCGCTTCGTCGTAGTACGCGGCGATCGAGCCGCCGGCCAGCGGCGCGACGCGGACGCGGGTCGACCCGCTGGCGAGTTCGATCAGGTCGGTGTGGCGGGGCATTCCCATCGGCATCGATCATCCCGGGATGAAGCTGACGACCCCGTCGCCGGCATGCAGCATCCGGCCGCGGGCATGTGCGGCCAAGGATGGCACGGCGCCGCCCGCGTGGTCAATAATATTTGTTGATATTATTATCGGGACATCCACGCATCCGGCGGAACACGCGTAAAGCTTGATTGCCGGCCCGAATGGCCGATGTTACCGTCGGGTCAGATTGATCCGACCCGCTGTTCATCACCGACTTTATTTGCCCATCCTGCCGAGGCCGGACCGCGCTCCTACCGTGAAACGCTCTACTCAACGTCGCCCCACGATGACCGACATCGCCAAGCTTGCCGGCGTGTCGCAATCCACCGTCTCCCTCGTGCTGAACAACGCGGCGGGCACCAAGTTCTCGGACGCCACGCGCGAAAAAGTGCTGAAGATCGCGCACGAGCTCGGCTACCGGTTCCTGCCGCGCGAAGTGACGATGACGCACGGCGGCGAGCGCGACCTGATCGTCTATCTGGCCGACGAAATCTCGACGAGCCCGCACCCGGTCGTCAACATCGACGGCGCGCGCGACGCGGCGTATGCCAACGGCAAGCTGCTCGCCGTGTACTCGACGCACGGCAACGTCGACATCGAGCGCCAGGTGCTCGAATCGGTGCTCGCGATGCCGAACCTGCTCGGCGTCGTCTATGCGACCGTCTATACGCGCAAGGTCGCGCTGCCGGCCGAGCTGCTGCGCGTGCCGGCCGTGCTGCTCAACTGCTACACGACGGACAGCGGGCTGTCGTCGATCGTGCCGGCCGAAGTCGCGGGCGGCCATGCGGCGACCGAATACCTGCTGCGCGCGGGCCACCGGCGCATCGGCTACGTCAACGGCGAACCGTGGCAGGACGCCGCGAAGGACCGGCTGAAGGGCTATCGCACCGCGCTGGCCACGGCCGACATCCCGTTCGCGCCGGAACTCGTGCGCGACGGCGACTGGGGCTCCGACACCGGCTTCGAGCAGACGCTGTCGCTGCTGCGCGAGCCGAACCCGCCCACCGCGATCTTCTGCGCGAACGACCTGATGGCGATCGGCGCGATCGAGGCCGTCAAGCATCTCGGCATGCGCGTGCCCGACGACATCTCGGTGCTCGGCTACGACGACCAGGAAATCGCGCGGCATACGCACCCGCCGCTGTCGACGATCGTGCTGCCGAACTACGAGCTGGGCCGTTGGGCGGTCGAGATCCTGCTGCAGGAAGAACAGAACCGTGCGGTCGGCATGCCCGTGCGCCGCCGCGCGATCAAGCTCGACGGGCCGCTCGTCGAGCGCGGGTCGGTGCGGACCGTCGAGACTGCCGCACAATCGGCGAGCGCGTAGGCGCGCCCCTTCCTCCTTCCGACACCCCCCTGCGACGCGGGCGGCACATTCGCCGCCCGTGCGTGCTTGCACACCCTGCCGGCCCCCTGCTTGCCCTCGGTTGCCGCCCATTCGAGGGTAAACACCATCACTAAATTATTAGTAATATTTCTCCGTCATTTCTATACTTGCGTCGGCATCGGGCAGAACCCCGGGCCACGACAGAACAACACGACGAGACGGTGACCGGAAGCGACCGCGCGCGAACCCGCCGCGCGGCCCGCTCCGTGCCGTCCGCACATCACACGCGCACCGTGCCGCGACGCTTGCCGTCCGGGCACCGCTTCATCGCATCGAGTCACCAGTCGTCCGCTTCTCCCCATTGATCCGGAGTCCAGAATGACTATCACGTCTCGTCTCAAGCCCGCCGCGCTCGCGGTCTTCGTCTTGCTCGCCTCGTGCGGCGGCGATGATTCGTCCACCCCGTCGGCATCCGCGCTTGCCGCGCATGCGTCCGTCGATGCCGCGTCCAGCGACAGTGCGGCCACGGCCAACGCCGCCGCATCCAGCGATTTCATGAACATGGGTCACGGCGGCCCGTCGCATTTCCCGAACCAGCTGGTCACGCTCGGCCTGCCGGGGCCGACGCCCGCGCTGCGCGTGTCGTCGCGCGGCGTGCCGCCGTATGCGCCGCCGCCACCGCCCGTCGCGACCGACACGCAAACGCTGACGCTCGCCGATTTCGATACGTACGGTCCGGCGTGGACGAGCGGCGGCACGAACACGATCCGGATCGACGGCACGAGCACGGACGGCGCGAAGCTCGTCACCAACGCGCAGCATCCGGCGTACGGCCACGCGTCGTACGAAGCGGACGTGACGATCGGCGCGCCGGCGCCCGGCGCGAATACCGCGAATGCGGGTTTCATCGTGCACGTGACGAACCCGTCGGTCGGCACCGATGCGCTGACGGGCTACTACATCGGGCTCGACGCGGTGCGCCACGTGGTGCAGGTCGGCCGCGAGCAGAACAACTGGACCGACTTCATCGACTACCCGGCGCCCGCGGTCGTGCCGGGCAGCACGCATCACCTGAAGGTCGTCACGCGCAACAACGCGATCGACGTGTATGTCGACGGCGCGCAGGTGATCAGCATCAACGACGCGACGAGCGGCCTGACGACCGCGCTGCGCGCGGGCGCGTTCGGGCTGCGCCGCTTCGGCGCGAGCGTCGCGTTCAGCAACGTGACCGTGAGCCGCCATCCGGACGTCGCGCCGAAAACCTACGACTTCTCGCGCGTGGTGGGCGCCGTGTACAACCCGTGGAATGCCGTCAACGCGATCGATTTCTGGCAGCACTACGATCCGGCGATCGTCGACCGCGAGCTCGACTACGCGCAGACGTACGGGATGAACACGATCACCGTGTACCTGCACTACCTGAACTGGGTCAACGATCGCGACGCGTTCCTCGCGAAGTTCGACAGCCTGCTCGAGATCGCCGCGCGCCACGGGCTGAAGGTCGCGCCGATCTTCTACGACGATTGCTGGCACGTCGATCCCGCGTACGGCCCGCAGCCCGCGCCGATCTTCGGCGTGCACAACAGCCGCTGGGTGCAGTCGCCCGGGCAGTCGGTCGAGCAGCAGTACCTGCAGCCGATCGCGGCCGGCGCGTCGACCACCTACAAGCAGGACCTGCAGCACTACATCGCCGATTTCGTGTCCGCGCACCGCAACGACCCGCGCATCCTGTACTGGGAGCCGATGAACGAGCCCGGCTGCAGCGGCAACGGCGCGCTGCAGCCGACGCGCGCGCTGATGATGAACGACGCGCGCATCGCGATCCTGAACGCGGGCGCGACGCAGCCGATCAATTCGCCGAACGTGCAGGAGCCGGAAGGCGATTACTTCTCCGACTTCCATGCGTTCCACCCGTACGCGCTCAACGCGACGACGCCCGACTACTCGCTGCCGCCGAGCCTGCTCGACAGCCTGAATTCGGAAACGCTGCAGCGCGGCTGGCCGGGCGGCCAGGCAGGCCAGACGATGGCCGGCATCGCATCCACCTACGGCGGCAAGACGGGCTTCCTCGTGTGGGAGTTGATGATCGGCCGCACGAATACGCGCTTCCACTGGGGGCAGACGGCGTCCGCCCCGGCGACCGTCGAGCCGGCGACGCCGTTCCAGGGCACGCTCTACCCCGACGGTCACCCGTGGAGCACGGCCGAGGTGCAGGCGCTCGCGAGCGCGTTCAGCTCGCGGCTGCGCGTGCTGAACGCGACGTACTACAACGACACGACGTTCACGACGCCGGTGTTCTCGTCGATCACGCCGCTGGTCGATTTCGACCTGAACACCGAGCGCGGCACCGATTCGCCCGATGCGTCGAAGGGGATGAATGCGACGAACTATGCGATCCGCTGGACCGGCGCGCTCGACATTCCGAAGGCCGACAACTACACGTTCAGCGTGACCAGCGACAACGTCGCGCGCGTGTGGATCGACGGCCGCAAGGTGATCGACAAGGAACAGCCGGGACTCGCGACCGCGAAGGGCCGCATCCACCTGTCGCAGAAGCGGAACGTGCCGATCCGCGTCGAGTACGTGCATGCGAGCGGGCCGGCCAGCATGCATCTGCAATGGTCTAGCCCGAGCGCGGGCCGCGACACTCTCGTACAGGTCGCGCAGCGGCCGTTGACGGACGCGCTCGCGCAATAGCAGGCGTTACCCGCGTGAACGCCCGTGAAGCCTGCGCGGCTTCACGGGCGTTGCGATGCAACCGGCAGACGCGTTTATTACTTCAACCGCCCCGACAGAAACTGCCCGAGCCGCTCGCTCTTCGGATTCACGAGGATCTGCTGCGGATCGCCCTCCTCCTCGATCTTCCCCTGATGCAGGAAGATCACGTGGTTCGACACGTTGCGCGCGAAGCCCATCTCGTGCGTGACGACGACCATCGTGCGCCCTTCCTCGGCGAGCTTCTGCATCACCTTCAGCACTTCGCCCACCAGTTCCGGATCGAGCGCCGACGTCGGCTCGTCGAACAGCATCACTTCCGGCTCCATCGCGAGTGCGCGCGCGATCGCGACGCGCTGCTGCTGGCCGCCCGACAGATGCGACGGATACATGCCCTCGACGCGCGGCGCGAGGCCGACCTTCTCCAGATACTTGCGCGCCCGCGCGATCGCTTCGTCCTTGCCGACCCCGAGCACGGCCATCGGCGCCTCGATCACGTTCTCGAGCACCGTCATGTGCGCCCACAGGTTGAAGTGCTGGAACACCATCGACAGCTTCGTGCGCATCCGCTGCAACTGCTTCTGGTCGGCCACGCGCAGCGACCCGTTGCGGTCGCGCGTGGTCTGGATCGGCTCGCTGCCGATCGTGATCTGCCCCGAGCACGGCTGTTCGAGGAAGTTGATGCAGCGCAGGAACGTGCTCTTGCCGGAGCCGCTCGAGCCGATGATGCTGATCACGTCGCCGGCCTTCGCCTTCATCGACACGCCCTTCAACACCTCGTTGTCGCCGAATTTCTTGTGCAGGTTGTCAACGGTAAGCTTGTACATGCTGGGTCCTTCGTTGCGGATCTTGCGGATGCGTTAATGGCTGCGCGGCGCGAGGTACGCGAGCCAGCGCGTCTCGAGCTTGCGGAACGCCCAGATGAGCGCGAACACGACTACGGCGTACAGCACGGCTGCGATGCCGTAGGCCTGGAACGACATGTAGGTTGCCGAATTGACGTCGCGCGTGACCTTCAGGATGTCGGGCACGGTCGCGGTGAACGCGAGCGTCGTCGCATGCAGCATCAGGATCACTTCGTTGCTGTAGCTCGGCAGCGAGCGGCGCAGCGCGGACGGCAGGATGATGCGCGTATAGAGCTTGAAGCGCGACATCCCATAGGCCATCCCGGCTTCGATCTCGCCGGACGACGTCGCCTTGATCGCGCCCGCTAAGATCTCCGTCGCATACGCGCATTCGTTCAGCACGAACGCGAGCAGCGTACAGTTCATCGCGTTGCGGAAGAACGTGTCGAGCAGCACGTGGTCGTGCACGACCTGCAGGCTGTAGATGCCCGTGTAGCACATCAGCAGCTGCACGTAGAGCGGCGTGCCGCGGAACACGTACGTATAGAGCCACACGGGGCCCGAGATCCAGCGGTTCGACGACGCCCGCGCGATCGCGAGCGGCACGGCGAGCGCGAAACCGAACGCGATCGACACGACCAGCAGCCACAGCGTGATCGCAAGGCCGCTGAAGCGGTAGCCGTCGGAATAGAGATAGTTTTGCCAGTACTGGCTGACGAGTTCGATCACAGTGCGAGCCTCCGGACACCGACGGAATAACGCTTCTCGAGGTGATGCAGCACGACGTTCGACACCGTCGTGATCGCGAGGTAGATCGCGCCCGCAGCCAGCGTGAAGAAGAAGAAATCGAGCGTGCTCTTGCCGGCGTCCTGCGACGCCTTCACGACGTCGGCGAGGCCGATGATCGACACGAGCGCGGTGGCCTTCACGAGCACCTGCCAGTTGTTGCCGATGCCCGGCAGCGCGAAGCGCATCATCTGCGGGAACAGGATGCGGTGAAACACGCGCCAGCCGCTCATCCCGTACGCGAAGCCGGCTTCGAGCTGGCCGCGCGGCACCGCGAGGAACGCGCCGCGGAACGTCTCGGTGAAGTACGCGCCGTAGATGAAGCCGAGCGTCACGACGCCGGCCACGAACGGGTCGATGTCGATCTGGTCCCAGCCGAGCAGGTCGGTCACGTCGTTCAGCAGGATCTGGATCCCGTAGAACAGCAGCAGCATCAGCACGAGATCGGGCACCGCGCGGATCAGCGTCGTATAGAACGTGCCGACCGACTTGAGCACGCGGTTGGCCGACAGTTTCGCGGCCGCGCCCGCGAGGCCCAGTATCAGCGACGCGGCGAGCGACAGCACCGCGAGCTTCACGGTCTCGACCGTGCCGGCCCACAGCAGCGGGCCAAATCCTTGGAAGATCATATGAGGAACCCAGAACGAGGTGGCTGGATTGTCAATAGCCATTAAGCGCGCAGCAAACGAGTTCTGCGCACGACGTGATGCAGCCTGCTCATCAAGCCGGACGCCTCCCGCGCACGGTGCGGCATCCGGCAACGCAGGCGGCGCGCCGCCATCGATGCGCGCCGCCCGGGCGGTCAGCCGCCGTAGACGTCGAACGCGAAGTACTTCTTCTCGAGCTTCTTGTAGGTGCCGTCCTTGATGATGTCGGCGATCGCGTGGTCGATCTTCGCCTTCAGGTCGGCGTCGTCCTTGCGCAGGCCGATGCCGGCGCCGTTGCCGAGCGTCTTCGGATCGTCGATGTCGCCGCCGGCGAACTGGAAGTTCGCACCGCGCGGCGTCTTCAGGAAGCCGATGTCGGCCTGCACCGCGTCCTGCAACGCCGCGTCGAGGCGGCCCGACATCAGGTCCTGGTACACGCCGTCCTGGTTCTGGTAAGGCACGACCTGCACGCCCTTCGGCGCCCAGTACGCCTTCGCGTAGGTTTCCTGGATGGTGCCCTGCTCGACGCCGACCGACTTGCCCTTCAGCGATTCGGCCGTCGGCTGCAGGTTCGCGCCCTTCTTCGCGACGAGGCGCGTCGGCGTGTTGAACAGCTTGTCGGAGAACGCGATCTGCTCGGCGCGCGCCGGCGTCATCGACATCGACGACAGCACGCCGTCGAACTTCTTCGCCTTCAGCGCCGGGATCATCCCGTCGAAATCGTTCTCGATCCACACGCATTTCGCCTTCAGGCGGGCGCAGATCTCGTTGCCGAGGTCGACGTCGAAGCCGACGACCTTGCCGCTTGCATCCTTCGATTCGAACGGCGGGTAGCTGGCGTCGACGCCGAAACGGATCGTCGACCAATCCTTGGCGTGGGCACCGACCGCGAGGCAGGCGAGGGCAATACTGAGCGCGAGTTTCTTCATGGCGTTCCTGTCAGAGGCGGACTGGGGCGGATTCCGGTCGGGCTGCCCGCCGTGAATCCTTCCAACCGGGTAATCGCGTGTTCCGGCGATGTTCCAAGTTGTACATACAACTTTGCCTTTTCCAGGATAGGGTCAGCAATCCGTGTTTATCTCTAATTGTCGGCGGATTAGGAGCGTCGACAGGATTTTCCTTAATTTTCATTTAATTATGGATTACGCGGGGCTGAATGGAGGCTTTCTTGCGGCGTACGGCGGCAGCTGGGCAGAGCCCGGCACCTGTCTAGACTTTGTCGGCCACCGCACCGTGTTTTCCGAACCGGCCTGACGTTCGTCCAACGACGGCGTGGCCGCCGCCGGCTCATCGTGCCCTTTCCGCCTTCGGTCACCGGCGCAGCGCGTTTACGCATCCTTTGCAGACGCGCGGCGAGTCTATACACCGTCTCGCCGCGGCGATTTCTAGAATGGGCGCCATGTCGAGAACGAGATCTCCGCCGTGCAGCGCGCGCCGCGACCGGGGATGAGCCCATGAAACCGACCAGAACCGAATCCACTGCTTCACGCCATCTGCCGCCCGCTCGCTCGCGGCGTCGCGCTCCCGCGGACACACTCGTGCTGCTGTCGATCCGCGTCGAATCGGACAACCTCGCGGTCGTGCGACGTCGCTTGCATCAGGCCGTCGGCGCCGCACTGAACTGCTACACGGCCGCGCTCGACCGCCGCACCGGGCGCGCGTGCATCGAACTCGAAGTCGCACGGTCACAGGCGTCGCCCGCGATCCTGTCGATCCTGCGCCTGCTGCCGGCCGCCGAGTTCGGCGCGATCCGCCTGTTGCAGCACTAGCGGCGTTCGTCACCGCCGCGCGTGACACGCGTCACGCACGCCCCCTTTTTCATCGATTCGCACGCACGCGTCCGCACGGATCCGCGCGGCGGATCGCCGTTCCCGTCGCAACGGGCCTTTCCAGGAAACACACGCAATGAAAAAAGCAGTCGTCGGTACCCTCTCGCTCGCATGCTTCGGCGCCGTCGCGCATGCGCAAAGCAGCGTCACGCTCTACGGGATGCTGGATGCCGGTATCGCCTATACGAACAACCAGTCGGGCAAAAGCGCGTGGCAGCAAGGCAGCGGCCTGCTGTCGAATACGGTCTTCGGGCTGAGCGGCAACGAGGATCTCGGCGGCGGCCTGCATGCGCTGTTCCGGCTCGAAAGCGGCTTCAACCTGAACAACGGCACGCAGTCCTATCGAAACACGCTGTTCGGTCGCCGCGCGTACGTCGGCCTGCAGAGCGATCGATACGGCGCGCTGACGCTCGGCCGCCAGTACGACGCCGTGGTCGACTATCTCGGCCCGCTCACGATGGCGAACAACGGCGACGGCAACAACCTCGCGTCGCATCCGTTCGACAACGACAACCTCGACGATTCGTTCTACATCGACAACGCGGTGAAATACACGAGCCCGACACTCGCGGGCTGGCAGTTCGGCGGCCTGTACGGGTTCGGCAACGCAGCCGGCGGCTTCGCGAACAACCGTGCATACAGCGCGGGCGTGTCGTATGCGAACGGGCCGGTCAGCGTCGGCGCCGCGTACCTGCAGCTCAATCGCGGCGGGCTGACGGCCGGCGGCGCACTGTCGACCAACGACGCGCCGAACTTCCCGGCCGTCCGGCAGCGCGTGATGGGCGCCGGCGGCAGCTACGCGTTCGACCGGCTGACGATCGGCGCGGTGTGGACGCACGCGATGTTCGACGAAACGGCCGCGTCGTCGCTGCCGGGCGCGCTGAACGCGCTGCGCTTCGACAACTACGAGATCAACGCGCGCTATGCGCTGACGCCGGCGGTCTCGTTCGCGGGTGCCTATACGTTCACCGACGGCCGTTACGACGACGCAACCGGCAGCCACCGGCCGAAGTGGCACCAGGTGACGCTGATGGCCGACTACGCGCTGAGCAAGCGCACCGACGTGTATGCGGAAACCGTGTATCAGCACCAGTTCGGCGTGCCGACGGGCGCGACGCTCGGGTTCGCGAACGTCACGGGCGTCGCGGCTTCGTCGACCCGCACGCAGGTGGTCGCGACGGTCGGCATCCGGCATCGGTTCTGACCGCAAGCGAGCCGTCGCAGGCCGGCCGCTCTGTGCAATCCCGCATGGACGCGCGCCGGCCGAACAGGGATCATTCGGGGAATCCGGGCCGGCGCGCCCGCGAAACCGGTACACTCGGCGCCGGGCGCGCGCCGGATCGGCATTCGGCGGCGGCCCGCCGCCGACCCAGAAATCGTGATCCCATGACCACACCGATCTATCAGGAAATCAAGGACTTCATCCTCGCGCGCATTCATGCCGGCGAATGGGCGGAAGGCGACCAGGTGCCGTCGGAGAACGAGCTCGCACGCGAATTCAACGTCGCGCGGATGACCGTCAACCGCGCGCTGCGCGAGCTGACGGCCGAACAGGTGCTCACGCGCACGCGCGGCTCCGGCACGTATGTCGCGTCACCGAAATACGAATCGACGCTGGTCGCGATCCGCAGCATCTCCGACGAAGTCGCCGCGCGCGGCCACGGCTATCGCGCGCAGGTGCTGCAGGTCGGCGCGGCCGTCGCCGATGCGAAGCTCGCCGACGAACTGCGGCTCGACACCGGCAGCCCGATCTTCCATTCGCGCGTGCTGCATTTCGAGAACGACACGCCCGTGCAACTCGAGGAACGCTGGGTCAATCCGGCCTGCGCGCCCGAATACGCGTTGCAGGACTTCACGACGACGACGCCGAACCAGTACCTGACGCGCGTCGCGCCGCTGCAGCGCGTCGAATACCGGATCGAGGCCGCGATGCCCGATGCCGAAACGCGCCGCCACCTGACGATGGACGATCGCGAGCCGTGCCTGCTGCTGCATCGGCGCACGTGGTCGCAGGGGCTGGTCGCGTCGATCGCGAATCTGTGGCACCCGGGCAGCCGCTACCGTTTCACCGGGCATTTCTGATGCCGCGGCGCGCGCTCACCTCGCGCGCGGTCGCGCCCATCGTTCGATCGCACTGACGGCCCGCTGCAATCCCTCCTCCTGCGCGATGCGCGTGCCGAGCGCCGCCGCACGCGCCTTCGTCTCGCCGCGTTCGGCAAACGCGATCGCCCGTGCCAGCGCGGCCGCCTCCACGCGCCGCCCCGCGACCGGCGCATCCGCGACACCGAGCCGTTGCAGCCGGTTCGCCCAGAAGAACTGATCGCCCGCGAACGGCACGACCACCGACGGAATGCCGGCCCGCGCCGCCGAATGCGTGGTGCCCGACCCGCCGTGATGCATCGCCATCGCGACGCGCGGGAACAGCCAGTCGTGCGGCGTGTCGCCGATCACGCGAACGTGCGCCGGCAGCAGCGACGCATCGATGCCGCTCCAGCCCGGATAGAACAGCGCGCGCCGGCCGGCCAGCGCCTGCGTCAGCGCGGCGGCCAGCGCCGCCCGATCGAAGCCGGCCATGCTGCCGAACCCGATGTACACGGGCGGCTCGCCCGCGTCGAGAAACGCCGACAGTTCGGGCGGCGGCGTCCACGCACGCGCGTCGACCCGCCACTGGCCGCAGGCGTGCACGTTCGCCGGCCAGTCGGCCGGACTGGACAGCAGCGCCGGCGACACGCCGTACAGCATCGGATGATCGGTCCACACGTGCTTGCGCGGCGGCAATCCGCAGACGCTGGCGCGCGCCGCATTGGTCGACTTCCTGAACGCGTGCCACAGCAGCGCATTCACGAGCCGATGGCTCGTGCGATTCAGCCAGCGCGGCAGCTTCCCCGGCGGCAGGAACGGCGACGCGAATTCGGCGGTCGGCGTGATCGGGATCATGCCCGTGCCGATCGCCGGTATGCGGCGATACTCGGCGACCGACAGCCCGACGAACGACGCGAGGCCCGACACGAGCAGCGCATCGCACCCGGCCGACGCGTCCGCGACTTCTTGCATCCATGCGGCCGTGTTCGCATTCGCGATCGCCGCGAGCGCCTTCGACGTATCGTTGAAGCCGCCGCGCCCGCGCACCGCATCGGCCAGCGCGCCTTCCGGCGCGATCGCGCGACGGATATCGCCGGACAGCGGCGCCGACGGCACGCCGAGCGCGGCGGCCGAGCCGAGCGTCGCCGCGTCGGCCAGCAGCCGGACGTCGTGGCCGGCATCCAGCAGCGCGCGACCGAGCGCCGCGAGCGGACGCGTGTCGCCTTCGGTGCCGTAGGTGGCGATGGCGAGTTTCATGCGGGGCTCCTCGTGCACGGCGGAAAAGATTGGATTCAAAAAAGTGCACGTCGTATACTAATGCAATCCGCACACTTTCAGTCAATCCCCTGCCATGACGACTCCGACCGACGATCCGGGCCGCCGCGCGCGCAAACGCATCCAGATGCTCGCGCATCTCGCCGCGACCGGCGCGCGCCTGTTCGATGCGCACGGCTACGATGCCGTCACGATGGAGCAGATCGCCGCGCAGGCCGATGTCGCGAAACGCACGCTGTACAACCACTTTCCGACGAAGGAAGCCGTGCTCGCGCACTGGCTCGAAGGCGAGCTCGCGCGCGATCTCGCGCATCTGCAGCACGACGTCGCGCGGCGCAAGACCTTTGCGTCGCGCATCGGCTGCGTGCTCGACGCGTCGGCCGCGTGGTGCGAGCACCATCCGGCGTACCTGCTCGCGTACCTGCGGCATCGCTTCCTGAGCATCGGCTCAGCCGAACCGGCGCGTGCGGGAGAGAACGGCAGCGACATCGCATGGGTGTGGCAGCAACTGATCGCCGCCGGGCAGCAGGCCGGCGAACTGAACGCCGCGCTGCGGGCCGATCAGCTCGCGACCTGGTTCCATCACCTGTATCTCGCGGCGATGCTGCGCTGGCTGACCGTGCCGGGGCTGTCGCTGAAACGGGAGTTTCAGTCGGTCGCGAAGCTGTTCATCGAAGGCGCGGAAGCGAAACGGTGACGCAGCCAACGCGTCGCGTGGCACACACATTGTTACAACGAACCCACACTTCGCATGCCAAATTTCCCGCGCGGCAGTATGCTGATGTCGTACGGCTGCGCACTGCGCATCGGGTAATCCCGTCGTTCGCACGCGACACGCGCCGCCGTCGCGACCGCAATCATGCGTTGCAAGGAGGGTTGTGATGGCTACCACGCATCAGCACTTCCACCTCGAACTACGGCACGCCACCGCGCCGACCTACTTCATCAGTTACCTGTTCCCTGCGTTGCTGTTCGTCTACGAACTGCTGCGCGTCGGCCAGTGGATCCGCGATCACGGGATGCAATTCGTCGCGTTCAAGCAGATGGGCTACGAGTATCTGCTGATGCTGCTGTTCGTCGGGCTGCAGATCGTCGTCGAGGCGATCTTCCTGCTCGGCGCCGCGATGCGCAAGGATCATCGCGATTTCGAGCACCGCTTGCCGAACGTGATTCTCGGCATCGGGCTTTCGATCGTACTGCTGGCGATCGATCTCGCGATCCAGCTTTCGTTCTGACCACCGGCGGGCAGGCGCCCGCCGGCGAGGGCGAGCGCGCTCAGGCGAGCGCGTCGCGCAGGCACGTCGCGACGGCGGCCAGCACGTCGTCGGTCCGCTCGCGGTGCGGCAGGTGTCCGCAGCGCGCAAGCAACAGGAACGACGACGGCCCCGCGACGCGCGCGGCGATCCGCTTCGGATGCACGTCCGACCCGTATTCGTCGTCTTCGCCGTGAATCGCGAGCGTCGCGCACTGCACGCGCGGCAGGTCGTCGTCGAGATTCCAGTCGCGAAACGCCGGCGACAGCCACGTGTCGACCCACGCGCGCAGCACCCATTCGGCCTTGTCGCCGTGATAGCGCGCGAGCCGGTCGAGTTGACCCGGCTCGTCGAACTGCCGCCCCGCGTCGCGAATGCCGGCCAGCGTGCGATCCTCGACGAACGCCTGCGCGGCGACGGTCACGAGCGCACGACACCGCTCAGGGTACGCGGCCGCACAGCCGACCGCCATCCCGCCGCCGACGCTGTGCCCGAACGCGACGAACGCGTCGACGCCGAGCTGTTCGAGTACCGCGGCGAACGCACGGTCGGCTTCGTCGCGCACGAACGTCGTGCCGAGCATGCCCGGATGCCGATCAGAACGGCCGAAACCGAGACGGTCGTACGCGATCACGTCGCGCTGCGTCGCGCGGGCGAGCTGCGCGGGGAAGTCGCGCCACAGGTCGACGCAGCCGAGCGAATCGTGCAGCAGCACGATCGGCGCGGCCGGCCCAGGCGCCGCCGCGGGCTGCGCCGGCCCCGCACGCCAGCGTTTCGCAAAGAGACGCCCTTGCGGCGTCTCGACGGTCGTCTCCTCGGTCAGGATATCGGTCATGTGTCGGTCGTCTGCATGAAAGCGGCCGCGCGTCGGCGGCCGCATCGAATCCGCGCATGGTGGCCCGCCGGCGCGCGCAGCGTCAAGCAAGCCCCTACCAGGCTGTTGAAAAACGTTGAGAGAGGGCCGCGCCGAAAATTGCCGACCTCTCAAAACGTCCTACACGCGGCTCGCGAGACTTGGGTAAGGGGTAAAGCACCCCCGAATGTGGGGTTGGGATGCCACTCAAAAGCGATTTTCAACAGCCTGCTACGGCCCGCGCGCTCATTCGGGCTGCGGCGGCAGATATTCCATCCGCGCCTCGTCGTACAGCCGGTAGATCAGCGCCTGCATCGCGCGGATGTCCTCCGATTCGTCGAGCGCGCGCATGCTCATGATGATCGGCGACACGAGGTTCGGATCGTCGAGCGGCTTGTAGCTGATGTCGTCGCGCTTGAGCCCGTACACGCTGTGCGGCACGACCGACACGCCCTCGCCCATCGCGACGAGGCCGAGCGCGATCTGCAACTCGCGCGTCTCGTAGATCCGGCGCGGTTGCAGCGCCCGATCGTGAAAGGCCGCGAGCACCTGGTCCGCGTAGCTCGGGCGCGGCGCCTTCGGAAAGATGATCAGCGTGTCGTTGACGAGATCGTGCAGCGACAGCACCGGTTTCGCGCTGTCGAGCACATGGCCGACCGGCAGCGCGACGATCATCCGCTCCTCGCGCAGCACGACGCGCCGCACGCTCGGGTCCTCGTGGCGGATGCGCCCGAACCCGACGTCGATGCGCCCTTCCTTGAGCGCCTTGATCTGGTCCATCGTCGACATCTCGTGCAGGCTCAGCTCGACGGCCGGATATTCGCTGCGAAAGCGCCGGATGATCTTCGGCAGCATCCCGTACAGCGTCGAGCCGACGAAACCGACCGACATGCTGCGCTCGATCTTGCCGACCCGCTTCGTCATCGATTCGAGTTCGGTCGTCTGCGCGAGCAGTTGCACCGCGTGCGAATAGAAGAAGCGTCCGGCATCGGTCAGCTTCAGCGGCCGCGCGTTGCGCTCGAACAGCGGCACGCCGAGCGCCTCCTCGAGCTGCTGGATCTGCCGGCTCAGCGGCGGTTGCGCGATATGCAGCCGTTCCGCCGCCCGCGTGAAATTCCGCTCTTCGGCCACCGCGACGAAGTAGCGGAGATGTCTCAACTCCATGTTCGAATCCTCCCGGGACAGGCAACGGACGCTCACCCGGCACCGCGCGAATAGCGCCCGCACCGCTCACCCTCGCCGGCTATCCGTACCGGCCTCCTCGATCGCCTGCTTCCCGATCCCGTCACGATACCTCAGCCGGCGCCGATCCCGGCGCAAGCAGCGTCGTGCTGGCGACGACGCGCGGGGCTGCGCAAAGCAAAACGGGAAGCCGCGAGGCTTCCCGTTCGTTCACCGACGCCGCGCGGCGGCATCGTGTCGACCGCATCACCCCTCGGTCGCGTACAGCGCATCGCGCTGCTCGTGGCTCAGCGAGTCGAGCGGCACGTCCGGCAACTGATAGCAGATCATCGTGCCGTACAGCTCGGCCAGGCAGTTGCTGCCGGCGTCGAGCGCGTAGCCGTCCTCGCCGTCCGGCGCCGGCGGGTACACTTCGCGCCACGCGTTGATCGCGGCTTCGATTCGCACGATGGAAACGGGTCCGGCCTTCCGCTCGGCGGGTGATGCGCTCATGGATTCCTCTGGGTTGCGCGCTCCGCGGGCCGTGCCGGCCCGGCGGGAGCGATGAAAACGCCGGGCCGCTCGCCGGCCGCCGCGCGGCGCGCGCCGGATGCCGATCCGCGCCGCGCCTGTCGCGCCGGCCGGGCCGTGGCCCGGTAGGGTCGGGCAATATAACCGGCTTTGACCCCGTGCAGGCAAAAGCCGGGCAAAAAAAAACGGGAAGCGCGCGGCTTCCCGTTTCGTCGACCGTCGCGCGGCCGCCTGCCGCGCCGGCCTCAGCCCGCGGTTTCGCGGTTCGCCACCGGCTGCCGCTGCGCGCCGCGATTCGCGGCGATCCACGGCGCGATCTCCATGTCCTCGTAGCGCACGAACCGGCTCTTCTTCAGGAACCGGAAGCCGAGCCACACGACGACGAACAGCGGAATGCCGACATAGGTCGCGGCCACGCCGGCCCAGTCGATCCGGTTCGCGAGGAACGCCTGGTAGTCCTGGCCGAGCGCGATCACGAGGCACAGCACGAACGCGAACAGCGGGCCGAACGGGAACCACTTCGACTGGTACGGCAACTGGTCGAGCGCATACCCCTGCTTCACGTAGCCCTTGCGGAACCGGTAGTGGCTGACCGCGATGCCGAGCCACGCGATGAAGCCCGTCATCCCGGACGTGTTCAGCAGCCACAGGTACACGGTCTTGTCGCCGTACAGCGACGTGAAGAAGCACAGCGCGCCGACGGCGGTGGTCGCGTACAGCGCGTTGCGCGGCACGCCGCCCGGCGACAGCTTCGCGAACACCTTCGGCGCGCGGCCTTCGGTCGCGAGGTTGTAGAGCATCCGCGTGGACGCGTACATGCCCGAGTTGCCGGCCGACAGCACGGCCGTCAGGATCACCGCGTTCATCACGCCGGCCGCGAAGGCGAGGCCCGCGTGACGGAACACGAGCGTGAACGGGCTCACGCCGATGTCGGTCACGTCCGTCTTCAGCAGGTTCGGGTCGGTATACGGAATCAGCACGCCGATCACGAAGATCGCGAACACGTAGAACAGCAGGATGCGCCAGAACACCTGGCGCACCGCGCGCGGGATCGTCGTACGCGGGTTTTCCGATTCGCCGGCCGCGACGCCGATCAGCTCGGTGCCCTGGAACGAGAAGCCCGCGATCATCGCGACGCCCATCAGCGCCGGCAGGCCGCCCGCGAACGGTGCGTCGCCGATCGTCAGGTTGCCCCAGCCGTTGGCCGGCGCGCCCTTCAGAATGCCGAAGATCATCAGCAGCCCGACGCCGATGAACGCGACCACGGTGACGACCTTGATCAGCGCGAACCAGTATTCGGCTTCGCCGAAACCGCGCACGGTGAGCGCATTGAGCAGGAACATCACGCCGAGGAACGCCGCGCTCCACCACACGCCCGGCACGTCCGGAAACCAGTAGTGCATCACGAGCTGCGCGGCGACGAGCTCGACCGCGATCGTCACCGCCCAGTTGTACCAGTAGTTCCAGCCGAGCGCGAAGCCGAAGCCTTCATCGACGTATTTCGCGCCGTAGGTCGCGAACGAGCCCGACACCGGCATGAACGCGGCCATCTCGCCGAGGCTCGTCATCAGGAAGTAGACCATCAGGCCGATCAGCATGTACGCGACCATCGCGCCGCCGGGGCCGGCCTGCGAGATCGACGCGCCGGACGCGACGAACAGGCCCGTGCCGATCGAGCCGCCGATGGCGATCATCGTCAGGTGGCGCGCCTTCAGCGCGCGATGAAGCTTGGGTGGGTTCGCGGGCGAACCGGGTTGGTCGGAATTCGGAATTGCGGACATAAACGAGACGAACGTTGAGCGGGCCGGCATCCGTAGCCGGCGCATGCGGAATCGGAGCGCGGCGCGCGTCCTGCGATGCATTCGATGCGGCCCCGATACGCGTTGCGCGGCGGGCGCCTGCGGCGAAGCGCGGATTCTACCTGATTCGATACGGGGACAGCTGAGGTCGCCCCGCCCGCCGCCCCGCCGGAGATTTCGCGGAATCAACGGGTTGGCCGCGTCGGCGCGGCCACGGTCGCACGTCGTTGCAAAAGACCCCGATTACGAACGGGTCATTCGATATTCGTTTTTCCCCGTCACGACCTAATCCTGTCCCGATCCGCCAAATACCGCGGCAATACGCAAAATCGACCGATCAATACACCATTAATCAGACAAAAAGCCCGACACTGGTCATTGATTCAAATCAAATCGCCCGCGCGCCATGCGGTAATGATGCGTAACCGTTTCGAATCGCCGTATCCGCATGCATGTTTTGCATGCGCACGCGAAATTCAGGAATTCGCGGGATAATGACGCTTAATTCGAAATAATCCGCGCGCGGAACCGCAACGACGCGACCAGCCGCCGCCCGCCACCCCCGAGGATGAAGTCATTCCCGCTGCCCGCCACGCTGCGCCGCCATACCGCGTCGGTCGTGGCACGCATTCTGTCGCCCCGCGGCGTACTCGTGGCGGGCATCGTCCTGCTGATGTTCAGTTGGGGACTTTCCACGTCGCTATTAATCGAGGCGCGCCGCGACGCGTATGACCATGCGGTCGAAAATGCGCGCAACCTGATGCTGCTGATCGAACGCGATATCGCGCGCAATATCGAACTCTACGATTTGTCATTGCAAAACGTCGTCGACGGCGTGGCCGATCCGGAACTGATGACATTGCCGCCGCGCCAGCGCCACCGGCTGCTGTTCGACCGCGCGGCCACCGGCGCCTATCTCGGCTCCATTTTCGTGATGGATGCGCACGGCAATATCGCGATCGATTCGAGCGCATCGCCCGCGCGACAAGGCAATTTCGCCGACCGCGACTATTTCGCCGTGCACCGCGACCGGCTCGTCCCCGGCCTCTACATCAGCCGGCCGTACGCGTCGCGGCTGCGCGGCGGCGCGCTGACGATCGCGCTGAGCCGCCGGATCAACCGGCCCGACGGCACGTTCGCCGGGATCGTCGTCGGCACGCTCAGCATCGACTACTTCCGCGCGCTGCTCGACGGCCTCGCGGTCGGCCGGCACGGCAGCGCGGCGATCGTCGAGGACAACGGCACGCTCGTGTCGCGCCTGCCGTACGACACGCGGGTGGTCGGCCTCGACCTGCACGACTCGCCGCTGTTCATCGACGCGCAGCGCAGCCGCGACGGCGAGCTGAGCGGGGTCGGCGCCATCGACGGCGTGCGGCGCGTCTATGTTTACAAGCATCTCGCCGGGCTGCCGCTGATCGTCGACGTCGCGCCCGCCGAGATCGACATCTATGCGTCGTGGCAGCACCGCGCGGTGTGGACCGTCGTGCTGATGAGCCTGTTTACGGCGTTCATCGCGTGGGGCTCGCTCGCGCTGTCGCGCGAGCTGAAGCGCCGGCAGGACGCGGAATCGAAGCTGTACCGGCTCGCGCACACCGATTCGCTGACGGGCCTCGACAACCGCGGCACGTTCGATGCGGTGCTCGCGAAGGAAGCCCAGCGCGCGTCGCGCAGCGGCCGCCCGTTGTCCGTGCTGTTCGTCGACGTCGATCACTTCAAGGCGTTCAACGACTACTACGGCCACCCGGCCGGCGACGACGTGCTGCGCCAGGTCGCGCAATCGCTGTCGCGCTGCCTGCGCCGCGACAGCGATCACGTCGCGCGCTACGGCGGCGAGGAATTCGTCGTCACGCTGCCCGACACCGACGCGCCGGGCGCGGCGACCGTCGCCGAAGGCATCCGGCGCGCGATCGCGGGGCTCGGGATCGAACACGTGAAAAGCCCGTACGGGCGCGTGACGGCCAGCATCGGCACGGCCACCGCCGCCGACGGCCGGATGAACGCCGCGACGCTGCTGCGGCGCGCCGACGAGGCGCTGTACCGCGCGAAGTCCGGCGGCCGCAACCGCGTGCTGGACGCACTGTCGAGCGCGGCCGACGCGTGACGCGAGGTGCGCCGTGACCTGACGCGGCCGCCGGTCGCCCGGCCCGTCGGCGCCGCCGTGGACAGCCCGCGCGCGTTCGGCTAGCGTTACGTCAGCTGCGCAGGCGGCGCGGCGCCGGCCCGCGCGGGCCGCCGTGCGCGTCCCGGCCCCCTCGACTCCGTCATGACCGCCCCGCTCCCGACCCGACTGCCGCCGCTCGTGCGCCACGCGCTCCGCCCGCTGCTCGACCCGTATCGCCGCTACCGGCACGCGAAGCTGATCCATGCGGCGCGCGTCGCGCTCGCGATTCTCGTGTCGATCGCGCTGTCCACCGGCCTGCGCGTGCCGCACGGCGAATGGTCGACGATCACCGTGCTGATCGTCGTCGGCGGGCTGCAACATCACGGCAACATCCGCAAGAAGGCAGCCGAGCGCGCGCTCGGCACGTCGATCGGCGCACTGGCGGGGCTCGGGCTGATCCTCCTCTACTCGTTCCTGCACGCGCCGTTCGCGATCTACCTGCTGATGGCCGTGGGGTGCGGTATCTGCGCGTATCACGCGATCGGCAAGGCCGGCTACATCGCGCTGCTGTCGGCGATCACGATGGTGATCGTCGCCGGGCACGGCGACAACGAGATCGTCGACGGCCTGTGGCGCGCGGTGAACGTGCTGGTCGGCATCGCGATCGCGCTGGCGTTCTCGTTCGCGCTGCCGCTCTATGCGACCTACTCGTGGCGCTACAAGCTCGCCGACGCGCTGCGCGCGTGCGCGGCCGTGCATGCGCGGCTCGCGGGCGACCGCCACGTGAGCGACGACGCGCACCTGAAGGAAATGGCCGCGCTGAGCGCGCTGCTCGTGCAGTTGCGCTCGCTGATGCCGTCGGTGTCGAAGGAGTGCGAGACGTCGATGGCGCAGCTCGAGGCGATCCAGCGCAGCCTGCGCCTGTGCATCGGTTATCTGGAGATCCTGTCGAGCGCGCTGCCGGCGCGCGACGACGTGGCGGCCCGCGAATACATGCGCGTCGAGATGAAGGGCGTGAACCGGCGCATCCGCGACACGCTGGTCGGGGCGAGCCGCGCGCTCAAGTTCGGCACGCCGAGCCGGCTGGCGCCGCGCCGCCGGCCGGCCGACCCGCCGCACGACGCGCCGCCGCCGCCGTTGTCCGGCTACGTGTCGATCACGGCCAAGCTGGCCGGCGAAGTCGACCAGTTGCGCGAGCGGCTGCTCGATACCGCGCGGTCGTGGAATATCTGAGGCGCCCGCTTCACGCGCCTTTCTTTCATATGCCTTTCGGCACATCGACGCGGCGCGCCGGCGACGCTGGGCACGGCCGGCCACCGATCCGGCCCCGGAAATCCGGCCCGCGGCCGGTTCGTCCGCGCGCGTGTTCGGCGGCGATGCAACGCCGCCCCGCACGGCGTTCTCCACCCGGTTAACCGCCCGTCAGGCCCGCCGCGACAGGCGCGACGACGGTTCCGCACCAAAATCAGCCCTTGCCCCAACTTCCCGGACAGCCGATACTCGCATATTCCGCGAAATACGATCCCACCGGCTTCAATCCACGGTAATTCCTATGAGCACGATTCTCGAAAGCCTCCCGACCGGCCAGAAGGTCGGTATCGCCTTCTCCGGCGGCCTGGACACCAGCGCCGCGCTGCACTGGATGAAACTGAAGGGCGCCGTCCCGTACGCATACACGGCGAACCTCGGCCAGCCCGACGAAGACGATTACGACGCGATCCCGAAACGCGCGATCGAATACGGCGCAGCCGGCGCCCGCCTGATCGACTGCCGCGCGCAGCTCGTCGCCGAAGGCATCGCGGCGCTGCAAAGCGGCGCGTTCCACATCACGACCGCCGGCGTCACGTACTTCAACACGACGCCGATCGGCCGCGCCGTGACGGGCACGATGCTCGTCGCCGCGATGAAGGAAGACGGCGTCAACATCTGGGGCGACGGCAGCACGTACAAGGGCAACGACATCGAGCGCTTCTACCGCTACGGCCTGCTCGTCAACCCGGATCTGAAGATCTACAAGCCGTGGCTCGACCAGACGTTCATCGACGAACTCGGCGGCCGCGCCGAAATGTCCGAATTCATGAACCAGGCCGGCTTCGCGTACAAGATGTCGGCCGAGAAGGCGTATTCGACCGACTCGAACCTGCTCGGCGCGACGCACGAGGCGAAGGATCTGGAAAGCCTCGAAAGCGGCATCAAGATCGTGAACCCGATCATGGGCGTCGCGTTCTGGCGCGACGACGTGAAGATCGCCGCCGAGGAAGTGACGGTGCGCTTCGAAGCCGGCCAGCCGGTCGCGCTGAACGGCGTCGAGTTCAAGGATCAGGTCGAGCTGCTGCTCGAAGCGAACCGCATCGGCGGCCGTCACGGCCTCGGCATGAGCGACCAGATCGAGAACCGGATCATCGAGGCGAAGAGCCGCGGCATCTACGAAGCTCCGGGCCTCGCGCTGCTGTACATCGCGTACGAGCGTCTCGTCACCGGCATCCACAACGAGGACACGATCGAGCAGTACCGCGAGAACGGCCGCCGCCTCGGCCGCCTGCTGTACCAGGGCCGCTGGTTCGACCCGCAGGCGATCATGCTGCGCGAGACCGCGCAACGCTGGGTCGCCCGCGCGATCACCGGCGAAGTGAAGATCGAACTGCGCCGCGGCAACGACTACTCGATCCTGAGCACGAAGTCGCCGAACCTCACGTACCAGCCGGAACGGCTGTCGATGGAGAAGGTGGCGTCGACGTTCTCGCCGCGCGACCGGATCGGCCAGCTGACGATGCGCAACCTCGACATCACCGATACGCGCGACAAGCTGCGCGTGTATTCGCAAGTCGGGCTGCTGACGCCGGGCGAAGCGTCGGCGCTGCCGCAGATCAAGGGCGACGGCGACAAGTAAGTCGCTGCGTTCGACGCCGTGCCGCATCGCTTGCATGCGGCACGGTCGGGCAGGCTGCCGTGTGGCGCATCGTTGCGCACGCAGCCTGCCGCTTCCCCGCTCCCCGCCTGTCCGCTTTCCCTTCGTATTCGCATCCCGCCGCGTGACGCACCAACGGCACTGCGCCGCCGCGCCAGTCATGGCAAGCTGCGAGTCGTCCGATTTTCTGCGTCGACTCATGGCCCCCCTTACCGTCATCCACCTGAACGGCCCGATCAACAGCGGCAAGACGACGATCGGCCTCGCGCTCGCACGCGTGCTGCCCGATGCGCGCTTCATCGACGGCGACGATCACGATGCGCCCGAAGACGCACCGTTCGACGTGCAGTGGGCGATTGCGCTCGAACGTCTCGTCACGCGGATCGCGAACGCGCGCGAACGCCATCTGGTCATCGCCTATCCGATCGGCGAAGCGGAATTCGAACGACTGCGCGCGGCCTGCGAGGCGCGTGATGCGCGCCTGTTCGTCGTCACGCTCGCGCCGCCCGAAGCGGTCGCGGCGTCGAATCGCGGCGCGCGCGCGTTGACCGACTGGGAGCGCAACCGGATCGCGGAGATGTATCGCGAGGGCTATGCGGCGCGGCCGTTCAGCGAGATGGTGCTGGATACGTCCGCGGCGACGCCCGACGCGTGTGCGGCGCGCATCGCGCGGCAGGTCGCGGCGACGGCCTCGTAGCGACTGCGTCCGCATGCGCCTTCCGGCCCGCACGCGAACATGCGCTGACGCTGACGTTCCGGCCAGCCGATCGCGCGCCACCGCGCACGAAGCCGGACGGATACGTCACGCGCCCGTCGGGCTGCCCTGCCGCGCGCACATTGCGGCGCTCACGAGTGATGCCGCACGCCCGGCACGGCCGCTTCCCGCGCCCCTTTGCGGCTCAGCATCAGCGTGACGACCGCCGACACCGCGAGCGTGCCGGCCACCACGTACAACCCCGCCGCATATCCGCCCGTCGCATGCTTGAGCCAACCGATCGCGAACGGCCCGACGAATCCGCCGAGATTGCCGATCGAATTGATCATCGCGATCCCCGCGGCCGCGCCGGCCCCCGACAGGAACGCACTGGGCATCGCCCACAGCGGCGCCTTCGCCGCACTGATCCCGATGTTGACGACGACCAGCGCGAGCACGGTCAGCAGCGCCGTACTCGCCTGCGCCGCGAACACGAACCCGATGCACGCCAGCACACATGGAATCACGACGTGCCAGGTGCGCTCGCCGGTGCGATCCGAATGTCGCGCCCACACGATCATCGCGACCACGGCGGCAATGCTGGGGATACCGGTCAGCAGGCCCGTCTGCAACGCGGTGAAGCCGAACTGCTTGACCATCAGCGGCGCCCACAGCCCGAGCGTATAGAGCCCCGCCGACGTGCCGAAGTAGATCAGCGCGAGCGCCAGCACGCGCGGGTCGCGCAGCGCCTGCCACGCACCGGCCGTGTGCCCGGCGTGCGTGTGGCGCGCGTCCGCTTCCGCTTTCAGCTTCGCGATCAGCCAGTCGCGCTCGTCGGCGCGCAGCCACGCGGCCTGCGACGGCGCATCGGTCAGGCGCTTCAGCACGACGAAGCCGAGCACGACCGCCGGCAGCGCTTCGACGATGTACAGCATCTGCCAGTCGGCGAGCCCGAACATCGGCGGCATCTGCATGATCGCGCCCGACAGCGGCGAGCCGATCGCGGTCGAGATCGGCGCGGCCGCCATGAACCACGCGGCGGCCACCGCGCGCTGCTTCGCGGGAAACCACAGGCTCAGGTACAGGATGATGCCGGGAAAGAAGCCGGCTTCCGCCACGCCGAGCAGGAAACGCAGCACGTAGAAGCTGGTCGGCCCGGCCGCGAACGCGGACACGGCCGACACGATCCCCCACGTGATCATCACGCGCGCGATCCAGATGCGCGCGCCGACACGATGGAGGATCAGGTTGCTTGGTACTTCGAACAGAAAATAGCCGATGAAGAACAGGCCGCCGCCGAATCCGAACGCAGTCGGCGACAGGCCGATCGCGTTGTTCATCGTCATTGCCGCGAAGCCGACGTTCACGCGATCGAGAAAGCTGACGAAGTAAAGCAGCATCACGAACGGAATGATGCGCCACATCAGTTTCCGCGCGACGCGGGTTTCCAGATCCGCTTGCATGTGTCTCCTCCTTCGAGGTCGGGCCGTGCGCCGTCGGTCGGTGGACCGCGAGCGCCGGCCGGCGCCCGGCTCGCGTCGGATGCGCGAGTCGCGGGCAGAAAAAATGCGTGAGTAAAACGAACGGTCGGTGCCCGGGTGGCTGCGCACGCGCGCGCGGCCACCCGCTCCGCACCGCCGTCAGGCCGCCACCGCCGCGTTCGCGACGCGCTCGCAGACGGCCGCCGTCACCTGTGCGGTCGTCGCGCGGCCGCCGAGGTCGCGCGTATGCAGCGACGGGTCGGCCGTCACGGCCTCGATCGCCTGCATCACGCGCGCGGCCGCTTCCGTCTCGCCGAGATGTTCGAGCAGCATCACGACCGACCAGAACGTGCCGACCGGATTCGCGAGCCCCTTGCCCATGATGTCGAACGCCGAGCCGTGGATCGGCTCGAACATCGACGGATAGCGGCGCTCGGGATCGATGTTGCCGGTCGGCGCGATGCCGAGGCTGCCCGCGAGCGCGGCGGCAAGATCGCTGAGGATGTCCGCGTGCAGGTTGGTCGCGACGATCGTGTCGAGCGACGCCGGGCGGTTGACCATGCGCGCGGTTGCCGCATCGACGAGTTCCTTGTCCCACGTCACGTCGGGAAACTCCTGTGCGATCTGCTTCGCGATCTCGTCCCACATCACCATCGCATGCCGCTGCGCATTGCTCTTCGTGATGACGGTCAGCAGCTTGCGTGGGCGCGACTGCGCGAGCCGGAATGCGAAACGCATGATGCGTTCGACGCCGGCGCGCGTGAGGATCGACACATCGGTCGCGGCCTCGATCGGATGGCCCTGGTGCACGCGGCCGCCGACGCCCGCGTATTCGCCTTCCGAGTTCTCGCGCACGATCACCCAGTTCAGGTCGTCCGGCCCGCAGCGCTTCAGCGGCGCGTCGATGCCCGGCAGGATGCGCGTCGGACGCACGTTCGCGTACTGGTCGAAGCCCTGGCAGATCTTCAGGCGCAGCCCCCACAGCGTCACGTGATCGGGCACGTCCGGGTCGCCTGCGGAGCCGAACAGGATCGCGTCCTTGCCGCGCAGCGCGTCAAGACCGTCGGCCGGCATCATCGCGCCATGCCGGCGGTAGTAATCGGCGCCCCAGTCGAAATCCTCGAACTCGAACGCGAAGCGGTCGCTGCCGCGGGCCAGCGCCTCCAGCACCTGCTTGCCAGCCGGCACCACTTCCTTGCCGATGCCGTCGCCGGGAATCGTTGCGATACGGTAGGTCTTCATGCGGACATCCTCGATTGATCGTGAGCGTGAACGCACTTTACCGAACCGGGAGTGTAGAAACTGGGGCTATACTCAAAGCATCTTTAACTTTAATTCACGAATCCCGTCATGGCGGATACCGTCCAGCCGGCCGATCTCGGCTTCTTCTCGACGCTGGCCGCGTCGGGCAGCCTGAGCGCGGCCGCGCGCGAACTCGGGCTGACCGCGGCGGCCGTCAGCAAGCGGCTCACGCAGATGGAGCGGCGCGCGGGCGTGACGCTCGTCAATCGCACGACGCGGCGAATGATGCTGACGCCCGAAGGCGACGTGTACCTCGAATACGCACGCCGGATCCTCGACCAGATGGACGAACTCGGCGAGCTGCTCGGCAGCGCGAAGCAGCGGCCGAAAGGCCTGCTGCGCGTGAATGCGACGCTCGGGTTCGGGCGCAGCCACGTCGGCCCGGCGATCTCGCGCTTCGTCGCGCGCTATCCGGAGGTGTCGGTGCAGTTGCAGCTGTCGGTGATGCCGCCACCGCTCACCGACGACGCGTTCGACGTGTGCATCCGCTTCGGCGAACCGCCCGACACGCGCGTCGTCGCGCGGCGGCTCGCGCCGAACCGCCGGCTGCTGTGCGCGGCCCCCGCGTATCTCGCGCGCCACGGGACGCCCGGCACGCCGCACGACCTGACGCGGCACAACTGCATCGGCATCCGGCAAGGCGACGAAGGTTACGGCGTGTGGCGCCTGACGAGCGGACGCGGCGCGGCCCGCCACACGGAAGCCGTGCGGATCAACGGCAACCTGACGACGAACGACGGCGAGATCGCGGTGAAGTGGGCACTCGACGGGCACGGCATCCTGATGCGCGCGGAATGGGATCTGCGCGACTATCTCGCCGACGGGCGGCTGGTCGTCGTGCTGCCGGATCATGAAACGCCGAGCGCCGACATCTATGCGGTGTATGCGCAGCGGCACCAGATGTCCGCGCGGATTCGCGCGTTCGTCGATTTTCTGGCGGAAGAATTGGGACGGCTGACGGCGATCTAGGGCGGCGGTTCCCTACCCGTGGCAGCGTACGGTTTCGGGTCGCGGCGTATCGCTGCACGGATGTTCACCTAGCCTACGTGGGCCATATTCCGGCGAGTTTCGTGCTGCGTCGCCCAACTATCGACATCATCCGATACGTACCGGATGGCCCGCGCGTTACGCCTCGCAACCATTTGAGGACTTGCCGTCGGCATCCCGCCGTCAGGCTGCCGCGACCAGTCCGCTGT
>NZ_JACCQB010000052.1:0-45195 GCF_015712265.1 Burkholderia sp. 9777_1386
GGGTTGCGCTGGCCGGCGGTTGGAAAAATAATATTGCGCATGCCGGTCAACAAAATCGCCAAATCGATGGCCCAGACGCAAAAATTTCTCATTCTTCCGAGGTTCGACACACCGTCATGACGACCCCTCTCGATGCGTTCGATCGCAAGTTGCTGATGGAAGTCCAGCGCGACGCGCAGACGCCGCAAGCCGAGCTCGGCGCGCGCGTCAACCTGTCGACGGCCGCGGTGAACCGGCGGCTGCGGCGCCTCGCGGAAGATGGCGTGATCGAGCGCTACACGGCCGTCGTCGCGCCGGACAAGGTCGATCATCCGCTGACGATCGTCGTGAACGTCGAGGTCGAGAGCGAGCAGATCGACCAGCTCGACGCGATGAAGCGCGCATTCGAGCGCTGCCCGCAGATCCAGCAGTGCTACTACGTGACGGGGGAATGGGATTTCGTGCTGATCCTCGCGGTGCGCAACATGGATCAGTACAACGCGCTCACGCGCGAGCTGTTCTTCGCGAACAACAACGTGAAGCGGTTCAAGACGCTGGTGAGCATGAGCCGCGTGAAGGTCGGGCTCGACGTGCCGGTCGATGCCGGCGAGTAAATGAATGAGGCCATGAAGCGGCCGGCACATCGTTGCATGCGCCGGCCGCCTCCCATCGACGGCTACGTCAGCGACAACTGAAGCTCGCCGCCGAATTCACGTCGCCCGAGCCGTTGTAGCGCGCGACCTGCGGATACGGGCACAACGGCCGCGTGCGTCCCGCGCCCCACGACGCGGGCACGTCCGCGTTCGGCACCGCGTTCGTCGTGTCGCGCGCGGCGGCCACGATCGCGGCCGGCGCCTGCCCCTGCTCGACCCACGCGACGAGCGGCGTCAGCATGTCGAACTGGTCGGCCGCCGGCCCGCCCGAACAGTGATTCATCCCCGGCACCGGATAGAAGCGCGCGAAGTTCGACGCGTCGCCGCCGTTCGCCTGCGTGACGTTCGCATACCAGTCGCGCGTGTCGTTGAACGAGAACACCGGATCACCCGTGCCGTGATAGACGAGCAGCTTCGCGCCGCGCGCCTTCAGCGCGGCGAGGTTCGTCTCGTCGGGCGGCGTCATGAACGCCCATGACGATTGGGTATAAACCCCGTTCGTCGCGAAGATCGCCGGCGCGTCGTTGTCCATGTCGAAACCGAGCGCGAAGCCGGGCAGGTTCGCGAGCGCCGCGGCGGTTTTCGGCGGCGTCATGAACGTGAACGCCATCGCGGCCGGATCGAGCGTGACGGAATTCGACTGCTTCCACCCGGCCCAACCAGGGCCCGAGATGCCCGGATCGTACGGAAAGCTCGCGTAGAGCGCCGTGCCCGCGCTGTTGCGCGCACCGGCGAACACGTTCTCCAGCGCGGTTTTCTGCGCAGGCGTCAGGCACGACCCGGTGCGCGTGCCGTTCGCGCAGGTCGGGATGTCCGTGTCGACGCTGAAATGCGTCTGGCACGCGGCGACGTCCTGCACCATCCCGTCGGCCGCGCCATCGAGCGCATCGCATTTCTCGAGAATCTTCGCGCCGACGAACTGGCGCTCCGCATCGTTGAAACCGCTGCGGATATCCGGCAGCCCGTTCGTTCCGGTGGCCGACGCGATCTTCGCGAACTGCTGCGCGCCATACATCTCGCCGATCGCCGCCTTCGGCAGATGGAAGCCCGGATCGCCCGCGATGATGCCGTCGTAGTCGGCCGGGTTGCGCACCGCCGTGACCATCGCGTGACGGCCGCCGTTCGAGCAGCCGCCGAAATAGCTGCGATCGGGCGCCTTGCCGTACGCGAGCCGGATCACCTGCTTGGCCATCGGCGTCAGCGCGTCGACCGCGCCGTAGCCGTAATCGATCCGCGCCTGCGGATCGAGACCGAACAGCGGATTCTGCGCGGCGCTGTGCCCCGAATCCGAGCTGATCACCGCGAAACCCTGGTTCAACGCGTTGGTCAGCGGGCCGCCGCCGCCGATCTCGCCGGTCGCGGTCACGACGTTGCCGTCGAGCCCGCCGTTGGCCTGGTAGAAGAAGCGGCCGTTCCATGCTTTCGGCAAACGCATCTCGAAGCCGATCGCATAGGTCTTGCCGTCCACCGCGCTCACGCGCTCGTTCATCTTGCCGGCGATCACGCAGTGCTCGGCGACCGGCTTGCCGGCCACGGTCAGCGCGCCGGCCGCCGCGGTCGTCACCGACGTGAACGACGTGTTCGCATACGCGAGCTTCGCGGCGAGCGCGTCGCAGGTCTGCGCCATCGCGGCCGGCGTCGCGGCGCTCAGGTGCGTGGGCGCGGCGCTGACCGAATCGTCGCCGCCGCACCCGGCGAGCATCGCGGCGGCAGACAACGGCGCAATGCAAAGGAATGCAGATTTTCTGTTCAAGATAGCTCCCGTTCGGTTCGTCACGCCGGTGAATCAGAACATGTGCCGCATGCCGACCATCGCGCCGAGCTGCCCCATCCCCGCGCCGGGCGTGGTGCCGGGCCCGCCGCCGCTGACCGAGTAGCGTGCATGCGCGCTGTTCCACAGATACGACGATTGCGCATAGACGGCCGTGCGCTTGGTCAGCAGATAGGTCGCGCGCAGCGTGGCCATCGTCGCGCGCGTGTCGTGCGCGGAATTGACGATCCGGTAGCCTTCGCCGTCGACGATGAAATCGGGCTTCACCGCATACGACGCGCCGACGAAGAACAGGTCCGAATGCGCGCCCGCCGCCGCCGGCGAACCGGTCGACACGCGCCGCCCGATCCAGCCCGCGCCGATCTTCGCGCCGGCCGCTTGCGCATACGCGCTCACGTGGGTGCGCGCATCCTTGCCGCCGCTGCTGGTGAAGGGAACGGGCGCCACGCCGTCGAAGAAGTTGGCGGCCGCTGCGGTACCACCGCGCTGTTCCTCGTACGACGCCGCCGCACCGAAGTACGCGCTGTCGTACTTGAGCATCACCGACCAGTTGCGGCATTGCACCGCGTCGCCCGGCACCTGCCCCGCGCACGTGCCCTGCCCCGGCGAGTTGCCGGTGCCCGCGCCGTCGCGGCCGAACGAATACGCGGCGCCGAGCGTCACGCCGCGATACGTGCCGAGGTAGGTCACCGCATTGTCGGCGCGGCCGTTCGGCACGTACGCGTCGAACGAGCCGAGCCCGTAGATGTCGGGGCCGATGATGTCGGCGCCCTGCAGCGCGAGATAGGTCATCGTGTACTGGCGGCCGAACGCGAGCGTGCCGAAGCCGCTCTTCAGCCCGACGAACGCCTGCCGCCCGAACAGCCGGCCGCCCTGGCCGAGATCGCCGCCGCGCACGTTGAAGCCGCTTTCGAGCGTGAACACCGCCTGATAGCCGCCGCCGAGATCCTCGCTGCCGCGCAGCCCCCAGCGCGACGGCAGTTCGCCCGTCACGCCCGGCATCCGCACCACGTGATCGCCGGCCGCGTTCGCGTGCGACACGAATTCGACGCCCGTATCGATGATCCCGTACAGCGTCACGCTCGACTGCGCGTGCGCGCCCGGCGCGGCGAGCGCGCAGCACGCGCCGGCGGCCAGCAGGCCATTCCTTGTCTTCGTCTTCATTTCGTTGCGTCTCCAGACCATGTTGAATCGCGCGCTCTGACGGCGCGCATCGAAAAAACCGGGCAATGTCAGTCGCCGGCCCGCGGGCGGCGGATCAACAGCAGCGCGGCCACGGCCGCGACCAGCGTGACGGGGATGCTCGCGCCGATCACGACCGGCGCGCTGCGGCCGGCGGCCAGCAACGTCGCAGCCGCGAGCGGGCCGACGACGGAGCCGAGCCGGCCGACGGCGACCGCCGAGCCGACGCCGGTCCCGCGCATCGCGGTGGGGTAGTACATCGCGGCCAGCGCATACAGCACCGACTGGCCGCCGACGACGAACATCCCGGCCGCGAACGCAGCCGCCGCGAGCGACGCGAAGCCGGGTGCGGCCGCCAGCGCGGCGAGCGACAGCACGATGCCGACGTACATGCCGCCGACCACGCGCGACGCGCGCATCCGGTCGAGCGCCGCGCCGATGCCGAGCGCGCCGAGCCCCGCGCCGACGTTGAACGCGATCTGCACGAGGCCGACGTGCGCGCGATCGAGCCCGCGCGCGGCCATCAGCGACGGCAGCCAGTTCAGCAGGAAGTAGAGGACGATCAGCGTGCAGAAGTAGCTGACCCACAGCGCGAGCGTCGACGTCGTACGGCCATCGCCGAACAGCGTCCGGGCGACGCTGGCGCGCGCGGCCTGCGTGCCCGCGACGTCGAGATACGCGCGCGATTCCGGCAGGCACCACACGAGCAGCGGCACGAGCAGCAGCGGCCCCAGGCCGCCGACGTAGAAGATGTGGCGCCATTCGGTATCGCCCGCGAGCAGCACGCCGATCAGCGACGCGATCACGCCGCCGAACGGGATCCCGCAGTACATCGTCGCGACCGCGCTGCTGCGCGAGCGCGGCTCGACCGCTTCGGACGACAGCGCGATCAGGTTGGGCATCGCGCCGCCGAGGCCGATACCGGTCAGCACGCGCACGACGACGAGCATCGCGAAGCTCGAGACCTGCGCGGTCGCGATCGACAGCAGCCCGAACAGCACGGTCGACGCGATCAGCACGCGCTTGCGGCCGATCCGGTCGGCGAGCCGCCCGCCGAGCATCGCACCCGGCAGCAGCCCGAAGGTGCCCGCGCTGAATGCGATGCCCATCTGCGATACGGACAGCCCGAATTCGCGCGCCATCCGCGGCGCGGCGACGCCGACCGACTGCAGGTCGAGCCCTTCGAGGAGGGCGATCGCGAAACACAACGCCAGCGTGGTCGCGACCGTGGATTTTTCGGCAACGTAAGTGTTCATGTCTCCAGTCCCATGTCTTTGTAGTCGGTCGGCCGTGCAACGACCGTCGCGCGCCGCCGCCGGCCAGTGGCGGTTCGGCGCGCGAGGTGTCGAATGAAAGGTCGCCTTTATCAGGCAACCTGATTCACTGGCCGCAAGAATGCCCGCCGGTGTCGTGGCCGGCCGGTCGTTGTGCCTGCTTGTTGTTGCTGACTGCTTGCTGCTCGTTGCTGCCCGTGCGTGCGCTTACGCGTAAATCACGTCGGGATCGCGCCGCGCCGGGTCGTACAGTGCTTCGATCGCCGCCGCGCGATGCTTCTGCACGGCCGCCTGGTTCAGCGAACCCTTGTCGGTCACCTCGCCGAGATCGAGCGACGGCGGCGTGTCGATCAGCCGGATTCGCGCGACGAACGTCGACCCGCCGCTCGCGTTCCGGTTCAGCGCGGCAAGCCACGCCGCGAACGCCGCGCGCACGGCCGGCGCGCGCAGCACGTCGGTCACCGATGCATCCGCGGCGAGCCCTGCCAGCGCACGGCACGCGTCGACACGCGGAAACACCAGCAAGCCGATGTCGTCGCGATTGATCCCGGTGACGACCACGTCCTGCACGTACGGCGCGCCCGTCGACACCGCATTCGCGCGCAATGGCCCGACGCTGACGAACGTGCCGCTGCTCAGCTTGAAATCCTCGGTCAGCCGCCCGTCGAACAGCAGCCCGAGTTCCGGCCGCGCCGGATCGGCAAAGACGCCCGCGTCGCCGCTGCGGTAATAGCCTTCTTCGTCGAACACGTCGCGCGGATCGACGTCCGCGTGCCAGTAGCCGCGCATCACGTTCGGCCCCTTGAAGCGCAGTTCGTGCTTGCCGCCGCACGGCACCAGCTTCGCGTCGCAGCCGGGCGCGGGCAGCCCGATATACCCGGCGCGCATCAGCGGCCCCGTCGTAAACAGGCACGACGGCGACGCCTCCGTCATCCCGAGGCCGGCCATGATCCGGATGCGCTCGCCGCAATGCGCTTCGGTCACGCGATCGAGCCGGTCCCACGCGGCCTGCGACAGCCCCGCGCCGCCGAAGAAATACAGCTTCACGCGCGAGAAGAACGTGTCGCGCAATTCGGCATCGCGTTCGAGCGCGGCGGTCAGTTCCTCCCAGCCCTTCGGCACGTTGAAGTAGATCGTCGGCGCGATCTCGCGCAGGTTGCGCACGGTTTCGTCGAAGCGGCCGGGCACCGGGCGACCGTCGTCGATATACAGCGTGCCGCCGTTGTACAGCGCGATGCCCAGGTTGTGGCTGCCGCCGAACGTGTGATTCCACGGCAGCCAGTCGACCAGCACCGGCGGCTCGCGCGTCAGTTCCGGCATCGTCTGGCGCAACATCTGCTGGTTGCTGCACAGCATCCGGTGCGTGGTCGGCACGGCCTTCGGCTGCTTCGTCGAGCCGGACGTGAACAGGATCTTCGCGAGATGGTCGGGGCCGACCGCCTCGTGAATCGCGTCGATCGTGCGCGGGGCGGTAGCGAGCAGGCGCGACAGCGGCACCGCGCGGCCCTCGGCATCGACATCGGCATCGTGCGCGACGATCAGCGCCGCATCGGCCGGCAACGTCGCATCGAGCGCCCGCGCGAACGGCGCGCGTTCGGCGACGAACACCGCGCCCGGCCGCAGCACGCCGAGCGTGTGACGCAGCTTGCCGTAGTCGGTCGACACCAGCGAATACGCGGGCGAGATCGGCGAGTACGGCACGCCGGCCAGCATCGCCGCGAACATCAGCTGCAGATGCTCGAGGTCGTTGCCGGACAGCACCGCGAGCGGGCGCTCGGCCGACAGCCCGAGATCGACGAGGCCCTGGCCGAGCGCGCGGGCGCGTTCGAGCATCCGCGCGTACGTGATCTCGATCCAGCGGCCGTCGGCGCCGCGCCGCGCGGCCAGCACGCGGTCCGGATGCGCTTGCGCGCCGCGCACGAGGCAGTCGGTCACGCGAGTCGGATAATCGCCGAGCGGTTCGCGCGAGCGCAGGTACCAGGTACCGTCGTCGGCGCGGCGAATCTCGGCCGCGCCGACCGCGACCGCGGCCGCACGATAGCGCACGGCGCCCGTGTCGTTCATCGGGCCGCTGGCGGGCGTCTCAACATTCATCGTCGGCTCGCTCATACCGGGTAATGCCGTGGCGCGGTCTGCACGGTGATCCAGCGCAGCTCGGTGAATTCGGCGATCGACGCGCGGCTGCCGAAGCGGCCGTAGCCGCTCGCCTTCGTGCCGCCGAACGGCATCTGCGCTTCGTCGTGCACGGTCGGCCCGTTGATGTGGCAGATCCCCGATTCGATTCGGCGCGCGACCGCCATCGCGCGCGCGACGTCGCGGCTGAACACGCTCGCCGACAGCCCGAACTCGCTGTCGTTCGCGAGCGCGACCGCTTCGTCGTCGTTGTCCGCACGCAGGATCGCGACGACCGGCGCGAACGATTCCTCGCGATACAGGCGCATCTCGGGCGTCACGCCGTCGACGATCGCCGGCTGCATCGTCGCGCCTTCGACGCGGCAGCCGAGCGGCAGATGCGCACCGTGCGCACGCGCATCCTCGACCAGCGACGCCGCGCGCGTGGCGGCCGACGCATCGACCATCGTGCCGAGCGGATGGCCGGCCAGCGGATCGCCGGCAACCAGCGTGCGCGCCTTTGCGGCGAGCCGCTCGACGAGCGCATCGGCGACCGGCCGCGCGGCGATCACGCGCTCGGTCGACATGCAGATCTGCCCCTGGTTGAAGAACGCGCCGAACGCGATCGCGTCGACGGCTGCATCGAGATCCGCATCGTCGAGCACCAGCACCGGCGCCTTGCCGCCGAGTTCGAGCAGCACGGGTTTCAGGTGCGCGGCCGCGTGGCGCGCGATGATGCGGCCGACGTGCGTCGACCCGGTGAAGTTGATCCGCTTCACATGCGGATGCGCGATCATCCGTTCGACAAGCGCCGGTGCGTCGGCCGCCGCGTGCGTGATCACGTTGACCACGCCGGCGCCGAGCCCGGCGTCGTCCAGCACCGCGCCGATCAGCGCGTGCACGCCCGGGCACGCCTCGGACGCCTTCAGCACGACCGTGTTGCCGCACGCAAGCGGCATCGCCAGCGCCCGCGTGCCGAGGATCACCGGCGCGTTCCACGGCGCGATGCCGAGCACCACGCCGCACGGCACCCGCATCGCGAGCGCGAGATTGCCCGGTACGTCGGACGGAATCACGTCGCCGGCGATCTGCGTCGTCATCGACGCGGCCTCGCGCAGCATGTTCGCCGCGAGCGTCACGTTGAAGCCGATCCAGCCGGGCGTCGCGCCCGTTTCGGCGACGCCGGTCGCGATGATCTCGTCGATGCGCGCGTCCATCAGGTCGGCCGCCTTCAGCAGCAGCCGGCGGCGCTCGGTCGGCGCGAGCGCCGCCCATGCGGGGAACGCGCGGTGCGCGGCGTCGATCGCCGCGTCGGCGTCGGCGCTGCCGGCCGCCGGCGCGCGCGACGCAAGCGCGCCCGTCGCGGGGTTGAAGCGGTCGAAGGTGCGGCCGTCGCGGGCGGTGCACCACTCGCCGCCGATCAGCATCCGTCTGTCGGTCATGTCGTCTCCTGCCTTGCCTGTCTCTTGCGATTACGCCGGCGGGAAGCCGGTGGCTGCGTCCGCGCTTGTATCAGCGCTTGTAGGCTTGCAGACCCGGCTTGATCGCCTTGTCGTCGAGGAACTGCTTCAGCCCCTGTTCGCGGCCGCGCTCCGGGTCGCGCAGTTGCGCCTGGTCGAGCTTCGCATACAGGTAATCCTCGCACTGCTCCCACGTGAGTTCGCGCGAGCGCTTGAAGCCGTGCTTCGCCGCGCGCAGCACGACCGGGTTCTTGTCCATCAGCCGTGCGGCGAGCGCGATCGTCGCGTCGCGCAGCCCGGCGAGCGGCACGCTGCTGTTCACGAGGCCCATCTCCGCGGCTTCGACGCCGGTGAACGTGTCGCCGGTCATGATGTAGTGCAGCGCGCGGCGGTGTCCGACCGTGTCGGCCATCGCCTTGCTGACGAGGTTGCCGGGCGGGATGCCCCAGTTGATCTCCGACAGCCCGAACACCGCTTCGTCGGCCGCGATCGCAAGGTCGCACGCGACGAGCGGCGAGAACCCGCCGCCGAAGCACCAGCCGTTCACCATCGCGATGGTCGGCTTGCCGTACATCCGCAGGCGGCGCCACTGCCATTCCGATGCGTCGCGGCGCACCTTTTCCTGCAACGCGTCCGGGCCGCCGTCGATCTCGCGGAAATACTCCTTCAGATCCATGCCGGCCGTCCATGCGGCCCCCGCGCCGGTCAGGACGAGCACCTTCGCCTCGTCGTCGAACTCGACCGCGTCGAGCACCTGAAGCATCTCCTGGTTCAGCGTGGGACTCATCGCGTTGCGCTTCTCGGGGCGATTCAACGTCACCCACGCGATGCCGGCCTCCACTTTCACTTCAACGGTCTGCCAGCGGTTGTCGTACTTGCTCATGTCTGTTCCTGTCGTTCGTTTCCAGTGCGATTCGGTGCGCAGCCTGCGTGCTGCGGGCGACTTCATTTAATATCAGGCTACCTGATATTGCAAGCGGCACGAGCGCCGGTGTAAACCCGGAGCGGAAACCGGAGAATGCGGCGGGGAAATCAGGGAGCGGTCGGACGAGCGCGCACGGGCCGAACGGGCCCGCGTCGTGAAAATCGGGGAGGCGCTCAGCCGCGCAGGTTGCGCGAGAACAGTTCGAGCGCGCGCTGCACGTGCGCGGCGTCGTCGGCCGGGATGTCGCCCAGCATGCGGGCCTCGAGCGGGCGCAGCACGGCTTCGCATTCGCGCAGCATCGCCGCGCCTGCGTCGGTCAGCTTCAGCAGGATGATGCGGCCGTGCGACGGGTCGGCTTCGCGCGTGACGAAACCGCGGGCGGCCATCACGCTCATCACCTCGTTCGCCGATTGCGGCGTGATCCACGAGCGCTCGGCCAGTTGCGCGTTCGACGATGCGCCGCGCGCCTCGAGCACCGACAGCGCCGTGTATTGCGCGAGCGTGATGCCGAGCGGCGCGAGCGCGTCGGTCATGTGACGGCGCAGCAGCCGGTCGAGGCCGCCGATCACGTAGGTCAGACGTTGTTGCACGCGCGCTTTCGGCTTGTCGCCCGTGGCGCGGGCGGCGTCCTTCGCGGCGGGTTTCGAACGGGCGGGCTTGGTCGGGGTGGAACTCATGGCGCGTGCTGGTTGGAATTGCGAGCCATCTTACCAGCACGCGAAACGTCGTTCTGTCCGGTTGTACGCGACACGCGCGGTACGCGCGGTCGGCTGCGGCGGTCAGCCGTGCGACGCGCGCCGGCCCGCGAACCGCGCGGTCGGCAGCCCCGCGTAGCGCGTCTGCGCGACGAACACGCCGCCCGCGTGCACATCGCCGGCCAGCGCGTCATCGCTCAGGTCAACACGCGCACTCGTCACATACAGCCGGCCTTCACCGTCGATCGCAACGCAGCTCGGCTGCGCGGTCGGCACTTCAACGCGATCCGTCTCGACCCCGTCCGGCCCATAACGCACCACGCGCCTGCCGCCCCACTGCGCATTCCACAGCCCACCGTCGCGATCGACGATCGACCCGTCCGGATCGCCATTGGCATCGATCAGCCGCGCGAACGGCCGCACGTTCGCGACGTCGCCACCCGCACGGTAATCGCACACGAAAATCTCGCGCACCAGCGAATCGCAGAAATACATTTTCGAACCGTCCGGCGAGAACCCGATGCTGTTCGCGATCGCGGCCGGCGGCAACGCGAGCCGTTCGAGCGTGAGGTCGGGATTGAGGCGATAGAACCCGCCGACCGCGCGCGGCGGTTCGGCGCCTTCGTCCTTCATCCCGAACACGAATGCGCCGGCCCCGTCGCAGCGCCCGTCGTTGAGCCGCGTCGGCAAGTCGGGCTCGACGTCGACGATCCGCGTGAACGCGCCGCTGCGCAGGTCGAAGAACGCGAGATGGGTCGCGAGCCCGACGAGCAGCACGTCCGGCTCGTCGGTCAGCGCGAAGCACGCGAGCCGTTCGGGCATCGCCCACTGCGCGAGGTCCGAGCCGTCCGCGCGGCAGCGCCACAGCCGCGCGCCTTCGATGTCCACCCAATACAGCGCGTGCGTCCTGTCGCACCACGTCGCGCCTTCGCCGAGCGTGTTGCGGCTGTCGGCCAGCAGCGTCGCCGACGCGGCCGGATGAGTCTGTTGCATGCCGTCTCCCGATGTCTGATCTGTCGCGTTCGCGGGCGGCCGCGCCATCACCGAAATCAGATCTTCATCGCGCGCCGCTGGTTGCGACGATACTGGTCGAACAGCACCGCGAGCAACAGAATTCCGCCGCGTATCAGATATTGGTAAAACGTCGGCACGTTCAGCAGGCTCATCGCGTCCTGCACGGAGCCCATGATCAGCACGCCGACCAGCACGCCGGAGATCGTCGCGACGCCGCCCGTCAGCGACACGCCGCCGAGCACGCACGCGGAGATCACGCCGAGTTCGAGGCCGACCGACGTCTTCGGGTCGCCGAGGCTCATCCGCGATGCGAGCATTACACCGGCGAAGCCCGTCACGAGCCCTTGCAGCACGAACACGGCGATCTTGATGCGCATCACCGGCAGCCCCGCGAGCAGCGCCGCCTCGCCGTTGCCGCCGACGGCCAGCACGTTCTTGCCGAACACCGTCTTGCGCAGCAGGAAACCGAACACGACGAAGCCGACGATGTTGCTCCAGATCGGATACGAAATACCGAGGAACGACCCGCCGCCGAGATCGAAGAAGCGCTCTTCCGAGATCATCACCGCGTCGCCGTTCGACGTGATGAACGCGAGCCCGCGCACGACTTCCATCATCGCGAGCGTGACGATCAGCGAGTTGATCCGGTAGCGTGCGATCAGCACGCCGTTCACGAGCCCGACCGCCCCACCCGCGAGCACGCCGGCCGCGATACCGAGCACGACGCTGTGCGTCGCGGTGATCAGCGTCGACGCGACGACGCCCGAGAACGCGACGATCGACGCGACCGACAGGTCGACCTCGCCGAGCGCGAGCACGAACATCATCGTCACCGCGATCGAGCCGATCAGCGTGACCGACAGCAACAGGCCCTGGATGTTGCGCGGCGTGAGGAAGTCCGGCACGGTCATCGACAGCACCGCGAACAGCACGAGAAACACCATCACGATGCCGGAGCGGTTGATCAGCTGCCACACGCCGCCGCGTGGCCGCGCGGGCGTGGCCGCGGCCGCGGCATCCGGGGACGGGGAAGTACGTTGGGGTTGCATTGCCTGGCTCATATCAGTTCACTTGCTTTCCGGTTGAACAGCACGCCGCTAGCGCGGCAGCGCGAGCTTGATCAGCGCATCGGGCGTCGCGTGCGCCTTCGCGACCTCGCCCGCGATCCGTCCTTCCTTCATCACGACGATGCGGTCCGACACGCCGATCACCTCGGCCAGATCGCTCGACACGAGGATCACGGTGCGGCCCGCTTCCGCGAGTTCGTAGAACAGGTTGTAGATTTCCGCGCGCGCGCCGACGTCGATGCCGCGCGTCGGCTCGTCCATCAGGAACACGTCGATGCGCTCGGCCAGCCAGCGCGCGAGCACGACCTTCTGCTGGTTGCCGCCCGACAGCGCGCCGATCGGCGTGTCGCCGTCGCGGGTCTTGATCGCGAGGCGCTCGATGTATTGCTGCGCGAGCTCGCGTTCGCGCCGCCCGTCGAGCAGCACGCGCGCCGGGCTGAAATGACGGCGCGCGCTGATGTTCAGGTTGTCGGCCACCGACGCGATCGCGACGATGCCTTCCTGCTTGCGGTCTTCCGGGCACAGCGCGATGCCGGCGCGCACCGCGTCGCGCGGGCTGCCGAACGCCACCCGCTTGCCGTTCAGCTCGACGTGCCCGGCGCTCGGTCGCACCGCGCCGTACAGCAGCTTCATCAGCTCGGAGCGGCCTGCGCCGACGAGCCCGAAGAAGCCGACGATCTCGCCGCGCCGCGCGGTGAACGACACGGGCTCGGCCAGCCCAGGCCCCGCCAGCCCCTTCGCTTCGATCAGCACGTCGCCGGCCGCACGCGGCCGGTAGCCGTACACGTCCTCGATCGAACGGCCGACCATGCAGCCGATCAGCCGGTCGCGGTCGAGATCGGCGACGGAATCGAACGTGTCGATGCGGCGACCGTCGCGAAACACCGTCACGCGGTCGCACAGTTCATAGACCTCCTCCATCCGGTGCGTGACGTAGATGATCGCGCGGCCTTCCGCGCGCAGCGCGCGGATGATCCGGAACAGCTGCGTGGTTTCGCGCGCGGACAGCGAACTCGTCGGTTCGTCGAACGCGATCACGCGCGCGTCGCGCATCAGCGCCTTGCCGATCTCGATCATCTGGCGCTGGCCGATCGACAGATACTTCACCGGGATGCCCGGATCGATGTGCTCGCCGAGCCGCTCCAGCGCATCGAGCGCGCGCGCGGCGAGCGTGCGCTCGTCGACCACGCCGAGCCGGCTCGGCAATTGCCCGAGCATCAGGTTTTCCGCGACCGTCAGCTCGGGCACCAGATGCAGTTCCTGGTAGATGATCGCGATGCCGGCCTCGAGCGCCGCGCGCGTCGACGCGAAGCGCTGCGCCGTGCCGTTCAGCGTCAGCGTGCCGGCCTGCGGCTGGTTCACGCCGGACAGCACCTTCAGCAGCGTCGATTTCCCCGCGCCGTTCTCGCCCATCAGCCCGTGCACCTCGCCCGCGCGCACCGACAGCGACACCGCGTCGAGCGCCCGCACGCCCGGAAACGTCACCGTGATGCCGTCGAGCGCGAGCAGCGGGCCGTCCGGCCGCATGCCCGCTTCGGCGTCGTGGCCGGACGCGGCCGTGATCGTCTGCATCGTCATCGCGTTCTCGCCTCGCCCCGCTCAGATACCGAGTTCGGCGCGCACGGCCTGCCAGTTCGCGCGCGTCATCAGCTTGCCGCTCGTCTGCGTGTCGGCCGGCGGCGTCTTGCCGTTGCGGATCCAGTCGACGAGGTTCTGCGTGCTGTCCTTGCCGTGGTTCGTCGAGCTGACCGCGATCGTCCCGTAGAAGCCGGTCGGCTCCTTCTTCTGGAACTCGGCGAACGCCTCGCCCGCGCCGTTGATGCCGACGCCGATCACGTCGGCCGCCGGGATGTGCAGCTGTTCGGTCGCGCGCACCGCGCCGAGCACGGTTTCCTCGTTCAGCGCGTAGATCACCCATTTCTTCACGTTCGGATGGCGCGCGAGCACCGGCGCCGCCGCACTGAAGCCGCCTTCGTCGTCGGTGGTCTTCTGCGGCGCGTCGAAGATGTTTTCCTTGCGGAAGCCGTTCGCGAGCAGCGCCTGCGTCGCGCCGTCGGTGCGCAGCTTCGCGGTCGGCAGCTCGTAGTTGGTCACGCGCAGCGCGCCGACTTCTTCCGGCTTCCAGCCGCGCCGCTTCATCTCGTCGGCGATCGCCTGGCCGACCTGGTTGCCGATCTTGGTCGCCGACATCCCGAGGTGCGGCACGTTCGGCAGCGGCTTGCCGCTCGAATCGACGAGCTGGTCGTCGACCGTCACGAACTTCATGTTGTAGCGCTTCGCGCGCGACGCGATCGCCGGCCCGAGACGTACATCCGGCGCGCAGATCACGAAGCCCTGCGCGCCCTGCGAACCGAGGTTGTCGATCGCGGCCAGCACCTTCTCGCCGTCCGGCGTGCCGATCTTCACGACCGAGAAATTCTCCTTCTGGCCGAGCGCGGACGCCGCGTTCTGCTCGTTGATGAACCACGCCTGCTCCGGCATCTTCACGAGGAAGCCGATCTTCAGCGGCGCGTCGGCGTGCGCGGCGCCCTGCATGCCGAGCGGCGCGATGCAGAGCGCGGCCAGCAGCGCGCGCAGGGTATGGCGGCGAATCGTGTGAGTCGTGCGGTTCATGGGTGTCTCCTTTGTATCGGCTGATGCCGTGATGTGTGCCGTAATCAATCATTCGTCGCGCGCGCTTGTTCGTACCGAAGCGCGCGCGCAGGTTCAGCGGCCGAACGCGTCGGTCTGCACGCGCCGGCCGAACAGGAAGGCATCGGCGACGAGCCGAAGCGGCCGCACGTCGACATCGCTTTCGCCACGCGCGATCAGCGCATGGAAGTGCGCATACAGCGCCGGGTATTCGCGTTCGGGCCCGATCTCGACCGGCTCGCCCGCGATCGACAATTGCGCGCCGCCGCGGCTGATCGCGAGCACGCCGTCGGCCGTGTCGACCGCGATCTCCCATTGCTCGACGGGGCCGTGGCGCCAGTCGAATTCCGCGCGCACCGGCACGCCGTCGGTATCCGCGCAATCGAGTTCGGCCGCGATCGGCGTCTGCACGTCGCTCGGCACGATGAGCGTCGCCTCGCGCAGCACGAGTTCGCGCGGCAGGATGCGCGTGACGATCGACAGCGCGTTGATGCCCGGATCGAACACGCCGAGGCCGCCCGGCTCCCAGATCCACTGCTGCCCCGGATGCCAGCGCCGCACGTCTTCCTTCCAGCGCACCTGCACCGCGCGGATCGCGCGGTGCGCGAGCCATGCGCGCGCGGGCTCGACCGCGCTCGCGCAACGCGAATGCCAGGTCGCGAACAGCGTGAGGCCGCGCTCGCGGGCCAGCGCGTCCAGCGCGGCCACTTCGCCGAGCGTCGCGCCCGGCGGCTTCTCGAGCATCACATGCTTGCCGGCTTCGAGCGCGGCGCGCGCCTGCGCGTAGCGCACCTGCGGCGGCGCGCACAGCGACACCGCGTCGAGTTCGGGTTCGGCGGCGAGCAGCGCGCGCAGGTCGGGGTAGTTGCGTACGCCCGTGACTTCCGCGTGACGGCTCGCGCATGCGGTCAGCGCGAAGCCCGGTTCGGCGGCGATCGCCGGCAGATGCTGGTCGCGTGCGATCTTGCCGATCCCGACGACGCCCAGCGAAATCGGTTCACTCATCGTGCCTTTCTCCTTCGCGAATCGCTCAGCGCGCCCAGCGCAGCACGAGCGGATCGAGCCGGCGCGCGATCGCGAGCAATTCCGCGCGCGTGTCCGGGTGCAGTTCCGGCATCGGATGCCGCGGCCGCTCGCACGCGATCACGCCGCCTTCGCGCATCAGCGCCTTCGCGGTGAGGATCCCGGACTGGCGGTTCTCGTGATTGATCAGCGGCAGCCACGCCTGGTAATGCGCGAACGCATCGTCGTGCCGCCCTTCGCGGAACGCTTCGAGGATCGGCCGGATGCCGTCCGGGAAGCCGCCGCCCGTCATCGCGCCGGTCGCGCCCGCATGGAGGTCGGCGAGCAGCGTGATCGCTTCCTCGCCATCCCACGGCCCCTCGATCGCGTCACCGCCGAGCCGGATCAGCTCGCGCAGCTTGTTCGCCGCGCCCGGCGTCTCGATCTTGAAGTACGCGACCTGCTCGATCTCGCGCGCCATCCGGGCGAGGAACGGCGCGGACAGCGCGGTGCCGCTCGCGGGCGCATCCTGGATCATGATCGGAATGTCGATGGCATCCGACACGCGCGCATAGAAGTCGAAGATCTGCGCTTCCGGCACGCGGAACGTCGCGCCGTGATACGGCGGCATCATCATCACCATCGCGGCGCCGAGCTGCTGCGCGCGCAGGCTGCGCGCCGCGCACACCTGCGTGCTGTAGTGCGACGTCGTGACGATCACCGGCACGCGGCCGGCCACGTGCTCGAGGATCGTGCGCGTGAGCACGTCGCGTTCGTCGTCGGTGATCGCGAACTGCTCGGAGAAGTTCGCGAGGATACACAGCCCGTCCGAGCCGGCGTCGATCATGAAATCGACCGCGCGCTTCTGGCTCGCGAGGTCGAGCTCGCCGGTATCGGCAAACGTCGTCGGAACGACGGGAAAGATGCCGCGATAGCGCGGCGTGCTGCTCGATGTCATGGTTCGCGTCCTGCTTCGGCCCGGTTGTCGCCGGCCGTCATGCGTTCACGGTTTCATGAAGCGCGGGCCGGGAAGGCCCGCAACCGGCGGCGACGCAGGTCGCGCCGCCCGCCTGCTCAATGCGAATGGCTCGGCACGTCCGCGCCGCGCGTGCCGACCAGGAAGTCGAGGTCGCACCCCTCGTCCGCCTGCAGCACGTGATCGATATACAGCCGCGCGTAGCCGCCCTTGCCGAGCTGGCCGGCCACGCCCGGCGCCGCGGTCGGATCGACGTCGGACAGGCGGCGCTGCAACTCTTCATCCGGAATGTCGAGATGCAGCGTGCCGGCCTCGCAGTCCAGTTCGATCCAGTCGCCGTTGCGCACCGCGGCGAGCGGCCCGCCAGCGGCCGCTTCCGGCGCGACGTGCAGCACGACCGTGCCGTACGCGGTGCCGCTCATCCGCGCATCGGAAATCCGCACCATGTCCTTCACGCCCTGGCGCAGCAGCTTCGGCGGCAGCCCCATGTTGCCGACCTCGGCCATGCCCGGATAGCCGCGCGGCCCGCAGTTCTTCAGCACCATCACCGAGCTCGCGTCGACGTCGAGCGCTTCGTCGTTGATCGTCGCCTTGTAGTGGTCGAGGTTCTCGAACACCACCGCGCGGCCGCGATGCTTGAGCAGTTCGGGGCTCGCCGCCGACGGTTTCAGCACCGCGCCGCGCGGCGCGAGATTGCCGCGCAGGATGCAGATGCCGCCGTCCGCGATCAGCGGCCGGTCGAGCGGACGAATCACCTCGTCGTCGTAGTTCGGCGCTTCGCGCACGTTGTCCCACAGCGATTTGCCGTTGACCGTCAGCGCGTCCGGGTGCGGCAGCAGCCCGCCTTCGCCGAGCCGGCGCAGCACGGCCGGCAGCCCGCCCGCGTAATAGAACTCCTCCATCAGGAAGCGCCCCGACGGCATCAGGTCGACGATCGTCGGCGTGTCGCGGCCGATACGCATCCAGTCTTCCAGTTCGAGCGGCACGCCGATGCGGCCGGCAATCGCCTTCAGATGGATCACCGCGTTGGTCGAGCCGCCGATCGCCGCATTCGCGCGGATCGCGTTCTCGAACGCCGCACGCGTCAGGACCTTCGACAGCACGAGCCCTTCGAGCGCCATCTCGACGATGCGGATGCCCGACATGTGCGCGAGCACGTAGCGGCGCGAATCGACGGCCGGAATCGCCGCGTTGTGCGGCAGCGCGACGCCGAGCGCCTCGGCCATGCACGCCATCGTCGACGCGGTGCCCATCGTGTTGCAGGTGCCGGCCGAGCGCGACATCCCGGCTTCGGCCGACAGGAAGTGATGCAGGTCGATCTCGCCGGCCTTCAGCGCTTCGTGCAGTTGCCACACGGCCGTGCCCGAACCGATGTTCTTGCCTTCGAGCTTGCCGTTGAGCATCGGGCCGCCCGACACGACGATCGCCGGCACGTCGCAGCTTGCCGCGCCCATCAGCAGCGCGGGCGTCGTCTTGTCGCAGCCGGCGAGCAGCACGACCGCGTCGATCGGGTTGCCGCGGATCGCTTCCTCGACGTCCATCGACGCGAGGTTGCGCGTGAGCATCGCCGACGGCCGCAGGTTCGATTCGCCGTTCGAGAACACCGGGAACTCGACCGGGAAGCCGCCCGCTTCCGAAATCCCGCGCTTCACGTGCTCGGCGAGCTTGCGGAAGTGCGCGTTGCACGGCGTCAGTTCGGACCACGTATTGCAGATGCCGATGATCGGCCGGCCGTCGAATTCGTGATCGGGAATGCCCTGGTTCTTCATCCAGCTCCGGTACATGAAGCCGTTCTTGTCGTTCGTGCCGAACCATTGGGCGGAGCGCAGCCTGGGTTTTGTTGCCGACATCGTCAGTCCTGTGGTGACGGGATACCGGCGCAGTCTAGGCAGAATTTTGATAACTGGCTAATGACGTTTTTGGCGATTACGATATCGATTCCGATATCGATATAAACCCGTACGATGACCGAAGCCAGTCCGTGGGGAAACCGCGCCCGCCTGAAGACGCGCCAGTTGCTGCTGGTCGTCGCGCTCGCCGACGAAGGCAGCATCCACCGCGCGGCGGCCGCGCTGAACATGACGCAGCCGGCCGCGTCGAAGCTGCTGCGCGAACTCGAGGAATCGATCGGCGCGGTGCTGTTCGAGCGTCTGCCGCGCGGGATGCGGCCGACGCTGTACGGCGACGCGCTGATCCGCCACGCGCGCGCGGCGCTCGGCAGCCTCGACCAGGCACGCGAGGAGCTGGCCGCGCTGAAGGCCGGCCATCTCGGCCACGTGGCGGTGGGGGCGATCACGTCGCCGGCCCTGCGGCTCGTGCCGCCGGCCGTCGCCGCGGTGAAGGGCACGCATGCGGGCCTGCACGTGTCGGTCGAGATCGACACCAGCAACGTGCTGCTCGAGCATCTCGCGCAGGAAAAGATCGACATCGTGCTCGGCCGGCTGTCCGCCGAACACGACAAGCTGCGCCTGCGCTACGAGCCGCTGACCGGCGAATCGGTGGCCGCGGTCGTGCGGCCCGGCCATCCGCTGCTCGCGCAAGCGCCGCTGGCGCTCGCGGACGTACAGCGCGCCGCGTGGGTCGTGCCGCCCGCCGGCAGCGTGCTGCGGCACCGCTTCGAACTCGTGTTCCAGCGCGCGAGCCTCGCGCCGCCGGCGAACCTCGTCGAAACGTCGGCGCTGCTGTTCATCACGCAACTGCTCGAACAGAGCGACATGATCGCGGTGCTCGCCGAGGACGTGGCGCGCTACTACGCGCGGCACGGGATCGTCACGATGCTGCCGCTGGAGATGGATTGCCGGATGGACGATTTCGGGATCATCACGCGCACCGACCGGCTGCATTCGCCGGCGGTGACGGTGATGGTCGAGGCGATTCGGGCCGCGGCGCGGGAGGTTTATGGGGTCGCGCTGTGACGACGCAGCCGCGGTTTTCTACGCCGCGGCAACCTCGATCACCGGCTCGCACCGAATCGGAAAATTGACCGAATTCGCGATATAACACTTCGCATGCGCATCGTGATGCAGCTGCGCCGCGCGTTCACGATCGTCGCCGGCCCGGATCGTCACCTGCGGGCGCAGCACGATTTCAGTGAAGCGACCCGCTTCGGCGCCGTCGAGCATCGTGCCTTCCGCATGGTCGACATAGGCCAGCACGCGGATGCCGGCTTCCGAACACAGGTGCAGATACCACAGCTTGTGGCACGCCGATGCCGACGCGAGCAGCAGGTCTTCAGGGTTCCAGCGCGCCGCGTCGCCGCGAAACGCCGGGTCCGACGAGCCGGGAATATCCGGCTTGGAGCCTGCGCGGATCACATGATCGCGCCCGTACTCGCGATACCCCGACGTGCCGGTGCCACGATTGCCCGTCCACTCCACTGCGACGCGATACTGGTGTTCGCCCGATGCCATCTCGCTCTCCATTGATGTCGGTTGCCTCGACCGGGCCGGACGCCGTTGCGTGAAGCCCGCCGATGGTCGCCATTGTGGCACTGGATGGCCGTTTGGTATACCATTATTCCAAAATGACGAAACAGGCAGGCATGGAAGCCAAACTCGACTCCACGGCGGACGCGATCGCCGCGTCGCTGCGCGACATGATCATCAACGGCGAACTGGCGGCCGGCGAGCGGCTCGTCGAGCGCGATCTGGCCGAGCGCTTCGGCATCAGCCGGATTCCGATGCGCGAGGCGATCCAGCGGCTGGAACGCGAGGGCTTGCTCGACATCTTCCGGAATCGCGGCGCCGTCGTGCGCATGCTGAGCGCGTCGGACGTGCAGGAAATCTACGATCTGCGCGTGCTGCTCGAAGGCGATGCGATCTACCGCAGCGTGAAGCGGCTCGACGACGAAACGCTCGCCCGCGCCGAACTCGTGCATCGGCTGCTCGGCGATGCAACCGTGCCACGCCGGCAAGGCGAACTGAACCGCGAATTCCACGCGTTGCTGTATTCGCGCTGCGGCAACGCGCGGCAGTTGAAGTCGATCGCCGAACTGCGCGGCCAGGTCGAACGTTACGAGCGCCTGCAGGCCACGCTGCTCGCGGATACCCCGTCGTTCCAGGTCGAACACGACGATATCCTGCAGGCGTGCCTCGAACGCGATGCCCGCGGCGCCCGCGCGATGACCGTCGCGCATCTCGATTCGGCCCGGCGCATCGTGCTGCGGCTCGTCGAAGGCGGCTGAAGCCGGCGGGCTACCGCTCGCGTTTCGTCATGCCGCGCGCGGCACCGGCCCGGTCGTGCCGCGCACCGTCAGCGTCGGCAGCGACGCGACCCGCACGCGCGACGCGTCGTCGCCCTGCCCGCCCGCCTCGCGCAGCGTATTGAGCAGCTCGACTGCGAGGCCGGCCGCTTCGGCGGTGGGGATCGCGACGGTCGTCAGCGTGGGCCGCGTGTCGCGCGCGAGATGAATGTCGGTGATGCCGACGATCGACAGATCGTCGGGCACGCGCCGGCCACGATCGGCCGCCGCATGCATCGCGCCGATCGCCGGCAGGTCGTTGGTCGCGACCAGCGCGGTCAAGCGCGGGTGCGCATCGAGCAGCCGGCCCGCCGCACGCAGCCCGCCTTCGATCGAATCACGCTCGGCCGCGACGATCGACGCGTCGAGCCCCGCATCGCGCATCACGTCGACGAAGCCGTCGTAGCGCGCCGCCTGCACGCCGCTCGCCGCGCCGCCGACGATCACGCCGATTGTCTCGTGACCGAGTTCGAGCAGATGCCGCGTCGCGATCCGTCCCGCCTCGCGGAAATCGATCGCGACGCACGGCAACCCATCGGGCGGCGCGTCGGGCCGCTCCCACAGGCACAGCACGACCGGCACGCCACGCCGCGCGACGTCGAGCAGGTCCGGCAGGTGCAGGTTCGCATTGGTCACGAGAATCCCTTCGGAGATCGTGCCGGCGATCTGGTCGAGATACGCGCGCCCCTGCAACGGATCTTCGTTCGTATTGCAGACGATCAGGAACTGCCCGTTGCGGCGCACCGCGCGCTCGACCGCCAGCGCGAACTCCGGATAGAACGGGTTCGCGATGCTCGATACCATCAGCGCGACCGTCGGCGCGCGCCCTTCCGCCAGCGCCCGCGCGGCGAGGTGCGGCCGATACCCGAGCGCGTCGACCGCTTCGAGCACCCGCGCCCGCGTCGCGTCGCCGACCCGGCCGCGATCGCGCAGCACGTTCGACACCGTCGCGGCCGTCACGCCGGCGCGGCGCGCCACTTCATCCAGAGTTGCCATCGTTTGCTCACTATATGAGACGTCGATCCAGTATTTGCTTCGCTCACCGAAGCGGCGCACTATCGCCGGACACCTTGCCGCCCGACCGACGGGCGCGACTCGGCCGCGATCGCATCGCCCCTTTTTTTGATCGCGATGATTAAGCGCTTAATCAAGCAGTACGGCGCATTAGAACATGGAGCGGAGACAATGGCGAGCATCTCGATGCGACGCGTGCAGAAAGCCTACGGCGAGCACGCGCCGGTCATTCGCGACGTCGATCTGGAGATCGGCGCGCACGAGTTCTGCGTGTTTCTCGGGCCGTCCGGATGCGGGAAGTCGACCCTGTTGCGCATGATCGCCGGGCTCGAGGATCTGAGCGCGGGCGAGTTGTCGATCGACGGCCGCCGCGTCGACGACGTGCCGGCCGCCGAGCGCGGCGTCGCGATGGTGTTCCAGAGCTACGCGCTGTTTCCGCACATGACGGTGTACGAGAACATGGCGTTCGGGCTGAAGCTCGCGCGCGTGCCGAAAGCCGAGATCGACCGGAAGGTGCGCGACGCCGCGCGCATCCTGCAGCTCGACACGCTGCTCGAACGCAAGCCGAAGGCGCTGTCGGGCGGCCAGCGGCAGCGCGTCGCGATCGGCCGCGCGATCGTGCGCGAGCCCGGCGTGTTCCTGTTCGACGAACCGCTGTCCAATCTCGACGCGGCGCTGCGCGGCCAGACCCGCATCGAGATCGCGCGGCTGCACCGGCAGTTCGAACGCGCGAGCGTCGTCTACGTGACGCACGACCAGACCGAGGCGATGACGCTCGCCGACAAGATCGTGCTGCTGCACGCCGGCGCGGATACCGCGCAGCACGGCAGCATCGCGCAGGTCGGCGCGCCGCTCGACCTTTACCACCACCCGGCCAGCCGCTTCGTCGCGGGCTTCATCGGCTCGCCGCGGATGAACTTCCTGCCGGCCGTCGTGACTGCGTGCGACGCGCAGCGCACGACCGTCAAGCTGGTGCCGTCCGGCGAAACCTTCGCGCTGCCGCGTGACGGCTCGGCGCTGGGCGCCGGCGCCGCCGTGACGCTCGGCGTCCGTCCCGAACACCTGACGCTCGGCGCCGCGGCCGACGCAACGACGCTCGCGCGCGACGTCGCGCTCGTCGAACGCCTGGGCGAACAGACCTACGTGCACCTCGATTCGCCCGGCCTGCCCGACGCGACGCCGCTGATCGCGAAGGTGCCCGGCGACGCGCAGGTGCGCACCGGCGAACGCGTGCACGTGCACGCGCCGGCCGCGGCCTGCCACCTGTTTACCGAAGACGGCCGCGCGGTGCCCGCGTGCGCCGACGTCCACGTTCACCACTACGCATAAGGATCGGCATGCGCCTCGGAGTCTGCTACTACCCGGAACACTGGCCGGAATCGATGTGGGCCGACGACGCCCGCCGGATGAAAACGCTCGGCATCGAGCAGGTGCGGATCGCCGAATTCGCGTGGAGCCGCATCGAGCCGTCGCCGGGCGAATACGACTGGGGCTGGCTCGACCGTGCGGTCGACGTGCTCGGCGCGGCCGGCCTCGAGATCGTGATGTGCACGCCGACCGCGACGCCGCCGAAATGGCTGGTCGACCGTCATCCCGACATCCTCGCGATCGGCGCGGACGGCCGGCCGCGCGCGTTCGGCTCGCGCCGCCACTACGATTTCTCGTCGCCGACCTATCTCGAAGCGTCGCGCCAGATCTGCACGGCGGTCGCCGAGCGCTACGGCCGCCATCCGGCCGTGCGCTACTGGCAGACCGACAACGAGCTCGGCTGCCACCAGACCGTCGTCAGCTACTCGCCGGCCGCGCTCGTGCGCTTCCGCGAATGGCTGAAGGCGCGCTACGGCACGATCGACGCGCTGAACCGTGCATGGGGCACCGTGTTCTGGAGCATGGAGTATCGCCATTTCGACGAAGTCGACGCGCCGGTGGGCACCGTGACCGAAGCCCATCCGTCGCATCGCCTCGACTACCGACGCTTTGCGTCCGACGAGCTCGCGCGCTATCACCGGATGCAGGTCGACGTGATCCGCGCACACTCGCCGGGCCGGCCGGTCGCGCACAACTTCATGCAGTTGTTCACCGAGTTCGATCACTACGAGGTCGCCCGCGACCTCGACATCGCGACGTGGGACAGCTACCCGCTCGGCGCGCTGGAGGAGCAATGGTTCGCGCCCGACGTGAAGGCGCGCTGGCTGCGCACCGGCCATCCGGATTTCGCGTCGTTCAATCACGATCTGTATCGCGGCATGTCGAAGCTGCCATTCTGGGTGATGGAACAGCAGCCGGGGCCCGTGAACTGGGCGCAGTGGAACCCCGCGCCGCTGCCGGGCATGGTGCGGCTGTGGAGCTGGGAGGCGTTCGCGCACGGCGCCGGCTGCGTGTCCTACTTCCGCTGGCGGCAGGCGCCGTTCGCGCAGGAACAGATGCACGCGGGGCTGCACACGCCCGACGACAAGCTCGACGAAGGCGGCCGCGAAGCGCAGCGCGTCGCGCGCGAGATCGCGACCGTGCACGACGCCGGCGCGGATGCGGACGGCGCGGTGCGCGCGCCCGTTGCGCTGGTGTTCGACTACGAGGCGAAGTGGCTGTTCGAAGTGCAGCCGCAGGGCGCCGATTTCCACTACCCGCGTTTCGCGTTCGAGTACTACTCGGCGCTGCGCGCGCTCGGCCTCGACGTCGACATCGTGTCCGCGCACGCGCCACTCGACGGCTACCGCGTCGTCGTGGTGCCACCGCTGCCGATCGTGCCGGACGATTTCGCGTCACGACTCGCCGCATCGGGCGCCCATGTGGTGTTCGGACCGCGCACCGGCTCGAAAACCGTCGACCTGCAAATTCCGCCGGCGCTGCCGCCCGGCCCGCTCGCGTCGATCCTGCCGGTACGCGTGTGGCGCGTCGAATCGCTGCGGCCGAACCTGACCGAACGGATCGACGGCACGCTGCGCGACGGCTCGCCGCTCGCGGGCGCGGCGCGCCACTGGCGCGACTTCGTCGAACTGCACGACGACACGCGCAGCGTCGTGCATGCGCGCTTCGCCGACGGTCATCCCGCCTGCGTGTCGCATGGCGCGCTGCATTACTGGGCCGCGCTGTTCGACGACGCGACCACCATGCGCCTGTTCGCCGATGTCGCGGCCGAAGCGGGCCTCGCGCCGACGCCGCTGCCCGACGGCGTACGCGTGAGCCGCCGCGGCGGCCTGACCTACGTGTTCAACTACGGCAGCACGCCGCACACGATCGACGCGGTACCGCCGTCGGCGTTCGTGTTCGGCGCCGCGCAGGTCGGACCGCAGGACGTAGCCGTGTATCGAAGCCGTTCGTAACCCCTCACCGGCGCCGTGACGCGCCGGGCACGCACAACGACACACAGGACTGGAGACACCATGACACATCGCCCCCTTCGCGCCGCCGCCCGGCTCGCCACGGCCGCCGCGGTCGCCTTCGCGTCGCTCGGCACGACGGCGCCCGCCGATGCCGGCACGCTGACCATCAACATCGCGTTCAAGGGCGCGAGCCAGCGCGCGGTCTGGCAGTCGACGATCGAAGCGTTCCACAAGGCGCATCCCGACATCGACGTGAAGCCGACCTTCGTCGACGAGGAAGCGTACAAGGTGCAGCTCCCGGCGTGGCTCACCACCGTCGCGCCGGACGTCGTGAACTGGCACGCGGGCGAACGGATGGCGTACTACGCGAAGCGCGGGCTGTTCGAGGACCTGAGCGGCGACTGGACGAAGAACGGCTGGGATGCGATGTATGCGTCGACGCGCAGCGCGTCGTCCTATAACGGCAAGCAGTACGCGGCGCCGACCGTCTACTACTCGTGGGGGCTGTTCTACCGCAAGGACCTGTTCCGCAAGGTCGGCATCGCCGACGAGCCGAAGACGTGGGACCAGTTTCTCGATGCGTGCAAGAAACTGAAGGCGGCCGGCATCACGCCGATCGCGATCGGCGGCCGCGACGCGTGGACGCTCGCCGGCTGGTTCGACTATCTCGACCTGCGCCTGAACGGCAACGCGTTCCATCAGCAACTGATGGCCGGCGACGTGCCGTACACCGACCCGCGCGTGAAGAAGGTCTACACGACGTGGAAATCGCTGATCGACTCGGGCTACTTCATCGACAACGCGCTGTCCTACGATCTCGACGGCGCGCAGCCGTTCCTGTTCCAGGGCAAGGCCGCGATGATGCTGATGGGCACCTTCATCGCGGCCGGTTTCCCGCCGAACGTGAAGCCGGAAATGGGTTACTACCGCTTTCCGATCATCGACCCGAAGGTGCCGACCGCCGAGGACGGCCCGGTCGAATCGCTGCACATCCCGACCAAGGCGAAGAACAAGGCCGATGCGCACACGTTCCTCGCGTTCGTCGAAACGCCCGAGATGGGCGCGAAGCTCGCCGAAGGGCTAGGCTCGCTGTCGGCCAACAGCAAGTCGCCCGAGCCGGCCGATCCGATCTCGCGCATCGGCTTCCGGATCCTTGCCGACACGAAGGGCGGCGTCGCGCAGTTCTACGACCGCGACATGACCAAGGAAATGGCCGACGAAGGGATGAAGGGCATGCAGCAGTTCCTCGCGAATCCCGCGCAGCTCGATACGGTGCTCGCGCAACTCGAACAGACCCGCAAGCGGATCTACAAGAAGTGACCGCGTGACCCAACCGGCGGCCGCGCGCCGCCGTGTCCGTTCAGGAGGCTTGCCGTGTCCAGTCCGATCACGTCCACCCCGCCCGCCGGCACCGCACCGCCGCCGCGCGGCCCGTCCACCACCGCGTTGCCCGCGCGCCGGCCGTCGCCCGCCGTGCGGCGGCAACGGCGCGCCGCGTGGCTGTTTCTCGCGCCGGCCTGCGCAATGGTTGCCATTTATGTGATCTGGCCGATCCTGTCGACGTTGTGGCTGAGCCTGTACAACTGGGACGGGATGACCGAGCGCACCTTCGTCGGGCTCGCGAACTATGCTGAGCTGCTGCAGGCGCCGACGTTCTACACCGCGCTGCGCAACAACGTGATCTGGCTCGTGCTGTTCATGCTCGCACCGCCGCTCGGCCTCGCGCTCGCGCTGTACCTGAACCAGGCGGTCGGCGGCATCCGGCTCGTGAAGTCGCTGTTCTTCGCGCCGTTCGTGCTGTCGGGCGTGGTCGTCGGGCTGATCTTCTCGTGGTTCTACGATCCGACTTTCGGGCTGCTCGCGCTCATCGCCGGGCACGGCATCCCGGTGCTCGGCGACGCACGCTATGCGACGCTCGGCGTGGTGTTCGCGGCGCTGTGGCCGCAGACGGCGTACTGCATGATCCTGTACCTGACCGGCCTCACGTCGATCAACCCGGAACAGATCGAAGCCGCGCGGATGGAAGGCGCGCGCGGCTTCGCGCTGCTGTGGCACGTCGTGCTGCCGCAACTGCGGCCAACCACCTTCATGGCGATCGTCGTCACCGTGATCGGCGCGCTGCGCAGCTTCGACCTGATCTCGGTGATGACGGGCGGCGGCCCGTTCGAAAGCTCGACCGTGCTTGCGTATTACATGTACGACCAGGCGATCAAGTACTACCGGCTCGGCTATTCCGCGTCGATCGCGGTCGTGCTGTTCGCGATCATGCTGGTCTACATCGTGTTCCAGTTGCGCCGCATGCTGCGCAACGAACAGTGACCTTTCGGGAGCCCACTCATCATGTTTCCGACACCCGTTGCCCACTGGAAGCCGGTATCGCGCCGGCTGTACAAGCTGTCGCTGCCCGTCGCGCTCGTGATCTGGCTGCTGCCGATGATCGCGGTGTTCGTCACGTCGGTGCGCTCGACGGAGGAACTCGTCGAAGGCCACTACTGGGGCTGGCCGCGCCGCTTCGCGATGATCGAGAACTATCGCGATGCGCTGACCACGTCGCCGATGCTGCATTACTTCTGGAACAGCGTGCAGATCACCGTGCCGTCGGTCATCGGCTCGATCGCGCTCGCGGCGATGGCCGGCTTCGCGCTCGCGACCTACCGGTTTCGCGGCAATACCGCGCTGTTCGGCACGTTCGTCGCCGGCAACTTCGTGCCGGTGCAGGTGCTGATGATTCCGGTGCGCGACCTGTCGCTGCGGCTCGGCGTGTTCAATACCGTCGAAGCGCTGATCCTGTTCCACGTCGCATTTCAGACGGGGTTCTGCACGCTGTTCCTGCGCAACTTCATCAAGCAGCTGCCGTTCGAGCTGATCGAGGCGGCGCGCATCGAAGGCGCGGGCGAATGGACGGTGTTCTGGCGGATCGTGCTGCCGCTGATCCGGCCGGCGCTGGCCGCGCTCGCGATTCTCGTGTTCACGTTCGTGTGGAACGATTACTTCTGGGCGCTGTGCCTTACGCAAGGCGACGAGGCGGCGCCGATCACGGCGGGCGTCGCCGCGCTGAAAGGTCAATGGACGACTTCGTGGAACCTCGTCTCGGCCGGGTCGATTCTCGCCGCGCTGCCGTCGGTCGCGATGTTCTTCGCAATGCAGAAGCATTTCGTCGCGGGGCTCACGTTCGGCGCGACGAAAGGCTGAACGCGCGCCGCTCGCGTTTCGAATCTCCCCCTCCGCATCGTGAGGTTGCCCGCTTCGGCGGGCTTTTTTCATGCTTTGCAGATTGGGGCGATGTCGGTTGGCGACCTTGGCCCGCCATCCAGGCTCCAATGCCGCCAACCGATTAAACGCGCAGCTGACTGCCGGTTTCGACGCGCCTGGACGTCTGGGCACGACTTTGCTCGACATCGATTCGGCTACGCGTACTTGTCGCCGACCGTACTGCGAATCGGATGGGTGTCGTAGACGATGATCATTCGTTCGATGAGCCCCGCGACGTCGAACTCGAATACGTCGACGCACTCGAAGCGCGCCGCCGAGCCGTCTTTCAGGCCCCAGTCGTAGATGAAGTAACCGGTCGCACGGCGAGCGCCACTCGTGCTGACGCAGATATCGATCGGCGTAATCCTGCTTTCTCCCGACGCGGCAGCGACCTTCGAAAAGAAGGGCTCAGGCTGCATCCAGCCGAGAAATGGCGAGAAAATCCGCGCGTCCGGCGTAAATAGCGCGCAGATGGCGCCGACATCGCCTCGCTCCAGTTCCCGAAGGTAGGCGCGAACCTGTTGCGTATATAGTGATCCCGACGTTGAGCCCAAGACTATCCTCCGATCATTCGTTGACGACCCCGTTCACTCGCAAGAACAGGGCATCCGGTAGACGCACGATAGCGACGCCCCGATGACCGAACAATCGAAAAATTTGCAACCCGGGTATGCGGCGCATGCATATCCGCTGGCCGACCTGACGCGGCCGCTCCCGCCGTTGGCGGCGATTCAGTCGTTCGTCGCCGCGGCACAGCTGGGCAGCGTCAGCAAGGCGGCGGACCACCTATGCCGGACGCCAGGTGCGGTCAGCCGCCAGATACAGCAGCTGGAAACGCATTACCGATGCGCACTCTTCGTGCGCCACGTATCGGGGCTGACGTTGACGGCGGAAGGGAATGCACTGCTGACGGTCGCGGTCAACGTGCTCACGCAATTGGTTCGGCACGCGGACGTCCATGCACGGGCGACCTCGGTGCTCACGTTGAAGTTGCCTTCCACGTTCGCCGTTCGCTGGCTGCTCCCGCGGCTGCCGGACATCCAGCGCGCGATGAGCGGAACGGAGCTTCGTATCTCGACATCCGCGGACGACACGCCGGATTTCACGACGTCCGACGTCGATGCCGTCGTCGTGCGCGGCACGGGGCAATGGACCGGTATGGAGGCGATCCCGCTGTTTGCCGAGATGCTCACGCCGATGTGCGCGCCCGCCTTGGCAACCTCACTGCGATCCGTTGCCGACCTTGCGCAGGTCGAATTGCTCCATCCCGGGCCCAGCCACGCGGAATGGAAGTGCTGGCTCGATCATGTCGGGGCACGCCAGGTCGATGCGGGACGCGGACTCGTATTCGATACCCTCGAATTGACGCTCGCGGCATCGATGGAAGGACACGGCGTTGCAATCGGCGACCCGCGAATGGCAAGAGACCGGCTCCGCGCCGGATCGCTGGTGACGCCGTTCGAGGACGTGGCTCGAGACGGCCTTTCGTACTTCCTCGTCTATCCGCCCCAACGTGCGGCACAACCGAAAATTCGGGCCCTCGCCGACGTCTTGCTGCGACTTGCGCGAGAAGACCGATAGGCGAGCATCCGATACCCGGGTGGAATCGACATGCTCGAATGACCCACCCACAGTACCGGCGAATGACGGGCCTGTCAGAGATCGCCGCGCACTTCACCGGTTCCCAGCGCGCTCCGCTGGCGGTTGACCTCCGCCCACAGCGCATCGCTGTCGTCCTCGCGCAGCACGATCATGCAGTCCAGTTGATCGTCGGTCACGCCGAAGTATTCGAGGATTTCTTGGCGAACCCCATCGATGAAGTGCGCGTATTCCGGCGTTGCCTGCGCCTGAGCATGCAAGGCGTCGTACTCGGCATCGTCCACGCCGCCGCCGTGCTCGTCGATATAGCGCGTGATCCACTGGTCCCGCTCGTGGTCATAATCGGCCTCGGCGCGCATTGCTTGCACGGCCGTGTACAAATCCAGTTGGGCAAACGCGGCGATCGCCGCCGTTGTCGCCTCGTCGAATGTCGTCGTCATTCCCTCTCTCACTTCAGTCATCGCACATCGTCGGTCACGCCGGGAAGGCCGGGTCGCGGCCGGTTTCAGGTCGGCAACGAGAAAACCGGCCGCGCTGCTTCCAACCATCCGCATTCGTCCACTGCATCGGACGATTCAATCGTCTCGGCACCCCGGACAGGAAGATTCGGCCTACCTGGACGGTTTGCCCGGTTTGCCGCGCCCACCGGCGGATTTCCCGGCGGGCTTCGCCGCCCCCGCCTTCCCGGCTGGCTTGCTGCGCGGCTTCTGCACGCTGAACGGGCTGCCGATGGTGTAGTCCGGACCTTTACCGGCACCAGCGGCCGTCGCATGCTGCGCCCCCGGCTTGCGCCTGCCGTCGTTGCTCGGCGTATGCGGCTTCTTGCCCGGCGTTTGCCTCGCGACCGGCGCGGCTTGCGGCACCTTGGGCTTCTTCGGCTTTTTCGGTTTCTTGATGATCTGGCCCGTCGCGCTGGTTTCCGGCACGCGATGCTCGGCTTCGAAACCCGGCTCTTCTTCGCGCCGCAGCGTCTGCCGGATCAGCGCTTCGATCGCGGCCAGTTGCGGCGCTTCATCGGCGCACACGAGGGATACCGCCACGCCGCTGGCGCCCGCGCGGCCGGTGCGGCCGATACGGTGCACATAGTCTTGCGCGACGATCGGCAGATCGACGTTGATCACGAGCGGCAGATCGTCGATATCCAGTCCGCGCGCCGCCACATCGGTGGCGACCAGCATCTGCACTTCGCCCGCCTTGAAACGCTCCAGCGCCCGCAAACGCGCGGGTTGCGGCTTGTCGCCGTGGATCGTGTCGACCGCATAGCCGGCTTTCTCCAGCGTCACCGCCAGATAATCGACGCCATTGCGGGTCTTGACGAACACCAGCGCGTGCTCCCACTTGTTTTGCGCCACCAGATGCATGAACAGGTCCGGCTTGTTCCGCTTGTCGACCGTCACCACCCATTGCTTGATCTTGCTGGCCGTGGCGTTGGGCGCGCTGACGCTGATATCGACCGGGTTGCGCAGAATGCCCGCCGCCATCGTGCGGATCTCGTCGGAGAACGTGGCGGAGAACAGCAATGTCTGGCGCTTGGCGGGCAACGCGGCAAAGACCGCGTCGAGTTCGCGCGCGAAGCCGAGATCGAGCATGCGGTCGGCTTCGTCGAGCACCAGCGTCTGCACCTGATCGAACTGCACCGCGTTCTGGCGATTGAGGTCGAGCAAGCGGCCCGGCGTCGCCACGAGCACGTCGACGCCCTTGCGCAGCTTCATCATCTGAGGATTGATGCTCACCCCGCCGTAGGCGGCCAGAAACCGCAGATCGAGGCCCTTGCCGTATTCGACGAAGCTTTGCAGCACCTGTTCGGCCAGTTCGCGCGTGGGCACCAGCACCAGCACGCGCGCGCGGTTGCTGGATACCGCCGGGCCGTGTTGCACCAGCCGTTGCAACAGCGGCAGCGCAAAACCGGCCGTCTTGCCGGTGCCGGTCTGGGCCGCGGCCATCACGTCCTTGCCGCCGAGCACGGCGGGAATCGCCTTGGCCTGCACCGGCGTGGGTGTCTGGTAATTGAGGCCCTGCAGGTTACGCAGCAACGGCTCGATCAGGCCAAGCGAGGCAAAAGACATGGACGTATTCCGGGCGAAAACCGCAATTCTAGCGGTTACCGCGCCGGTTGCGCCCCGCCCGCGCCGCCGCGCAGCCGCACGTCCACCGCCCCGATATTCTTCTCGTGCGCGACCAGCATCAACGACAGCGCATGGTGAATGTCCGGATCGGCGAGCGTCGGCAGCAAGGTCTGCAGCTTGCGCACGACCCAGCGTTGGCCGCGATTCAGGAACGCCATCCGCTCCGCCAGATCGTCGATCGCCATCGCCTTCTCGTAGAACGCGCCGGTCGCGCGCGTCGGCACCGCGTCGAGCGACCGGATCGCGTCGACGAGCACGCTGCACCAGTGCGCCTCGTCCTGGCGGATACGGGCGATCAGCCGATGCAGCTCGGGATCGTCGGTCACCTCGGTCGCCGTCTCGGACGCGACGCGCGCACCCGCGCGCTCGGCTTCCAGCAATTCATCGAGCGTAGCCAGCAACGCGGCGCGGCGCTCGTGTTCGCGCTCGTCGACGGCGCCGGCCAGCGTCGCCGTGCCGCCTTTGTCGAGTATCGCGGCCGCGCCGGCGACGATCCGCTGCAACACGTCGCCGGCCATCTCGACCGCCTCGATCCGCCCCGCGCCCGCGCCCGCATACAGCGCCATCGCCTCGACATCGCCGGTCATCGTGCGCAGCGGCGAATCGGTGCTGAACAGATAGATCGGCCGCCCTTCCTCGTCGCCGATCACGGTCCGCGCGTCGCCGGACGGATCGCCGCGTTCGCCGCGCGTCACGCTCGACGGCAGCACGCGCACCCTCGCGCCGCGCGGCCAATTGATGTGGAAGATGTCGGTCAGCAGCGTGTCGCCTTCGTGCGCCTCGACGATGCGCTGCTTGTGATACGCATGCGCGAACGATTCGTGGGTCGCGATGAAGGCCGTGCCCATCACCGCGCCCTGCGCGCCGAGCGCCATCGCGGCCGCCACGCCCGCACCGTCGACGATCCCGCCCGCCGCGAGTACCGGCACGTTCGCGGCACCGATCACGTCGGGCAGCAACGCGGCAAGCGGCCGGTCGCCGCGGACATGGCCGCCCGCCTCGCGCCCCTGCACGATCAATGCCTGCGCCCCGGCCGCTTCGGCCGCGCGCGCATCGTCGAGCGAGCCGACCTGATGCACCACGCACACGCCCGCGTCGCGCAGGCGCCGCACGACGGCCGGCATCACGTCCCAGAACAGCGCGACGACGGGCACGCCCAGCTCGACGCATGCGTCGAGCTGGGCATCGAGCAGATCGGGCGGCGTCGACGCGGGAATCAGATTGATGCCGAACGGGCGATCGGTCGCCGCGCGTACTCGCTGCACTTCGCTGCGGATCAGCGCAACCGGCTCGCGCACCATGCCGAGAAAGCCGAACCCGCCGGCCGCGCTCACGGCGCTCGCGAGCTCCGCGCGCGCGACACCGCCCATGCCCGCGAGCACGATCGGCCAGGTGCAGCCGAGCAGGTCGCAGACGGGGCGATGCAGGATCTGGATGGCGCGGGCGTCGTGCCCGTCGCCACGCGTCGGAATCGACATGCAGCATCCTCCTGTCAGAAGCGGGATCGGTGGCGTATCACGCTCGACGGTACGCCGTACGTGTTGCATCCACGTGCACGAGCGATGCCAAGCCGCGCACCGAATATATCACATTGTGACATATTCGATCGTGAGGCCGCAGCGTCAGCGCACCAGGCGTGATTTACATCAACGTGCAGGCGAGCCACCGCCCGTTCACGTCCACCCTTCGAGCCGCAACGTCGAACGCACGAGCCGCTGCTCCTCCTGCTCGATCTCGCGCAGATAGTCTACGCACTGACGGATATGTTCGCTCGCGGCCTTGCGCGCCTGGTCGGGCAGCCGCCCCGTGACCGCGTTGTAGAGCCGCGCGTGCTGACGGTCGATCTGCTTTTTCAGCGGTTCGCGGTGATAGAGGTTGTTCACCGACGCGAACACCGAGCTGAGCAGCAGGTCGGTCAGCGACTGCAGCGTATTGACGAGCACGGGGTTGTGCGACGCCTCGCAGATCGCAAGATGAAACGCGTGGTCGAGTTTCGCGCGCGCGGCGGGATCGAGATCCTGCGCGTCGGCCGCCGTCATTTCCTCGTAGCGGCGCCGGATCAGGATGAAATCGGCCGGCGTGCCGCGCAGCGCCGCGAGCCGCGCGGCCTCGGCCTCGAGCATTCCGCGCACCTCGAACAGGTCGTACAGCGTACGCGGCTGCGAGCCGAGCAGATGCATCATCGGCGTGATCGCACGCTGCGGGGTCAGGCTCGCGACGAACGAACCCTTGCCGTGCGTCGTATCGATGATCCCGCGCGCGTGCAGCAGCTTCATGCCTTCGCGCACGGCCGTGCGCGACACGCCGAGCTTCTCGGTCAGCCGCCGCTCCGACGGCAGCGCCTGCCCGGCCTTCAGCACGCCGTCGACGATCAACTGCTCGATCCGCTCGGCGACGACGTCGGCCACGCGTCGCGCCGGCCCTTCCCGCTCCTGCATTTCCATACTGGTATGACCACTTTGGACAGATGACGCCGATTTTCGCACAAAGCCTTGTTGTCGTTGGGTTTTACCGATCATTCAAGAACGCAGGATCGATCGCTTATCAAAAACTGGTATGACCACCTTAGCGACGTCTGGACATGCCCGCGCGGGCCGCCAAGAATCCTGTCCTTCCGGCGTGTCGCGCCTCGCGCGGCCGCCCGCATGGTGGAGACGAACCAATGAGTTTCATCTACGACGAACGGATCGACGGGCCGCTGGCGACCGTCGACCGCGCCACCCTCGTCGCCGCGCTGCACGCGGCGGCGCCCGGCCTCGACGTGCTGCACGAACGCGAGGCGCTCAAGCCGTTCGAATGCGACGGGCTGGCCGCGTACCGCACGGTGCCGCTCGCGGTCGTGCTACCCGACACGGTCGACCAGGTGCGCGCGGTGTTGCGCGTCGCAGCCGCGCACGGCGTGCCGGTCGTCGCGCGCGGCGCGGGCACCGGATTGTCGGGCGGCGCGATGCCGCTCGAAAAAGGCATCCTGCTGGTGATGGCGAAGTTCAACCGGATCCTCGACATCGACCCCGATGCCGGCATCGCGCGCGTGCAGCCCGGCGTGCGCAATCTCGCGATCTCGCAAGCCGCCGCGCCGCACGGCCTCTACTATGCGCCCGACCCGTCGTCGCAGATCGCGTGCTCGATCGGCGGCAACGTCGCCGAGAACGCGGGCGGCGTCCACTGCCTGAAATACGGGCTCACGGTGCACAACATCCTGAAGGTCGAGATCCTGACGATCGACGGCGACACGCTCACGCTCGGCGCCGACGCGCTCGATGCACCGGGCTTCGACCTGCTCGCGCTGTTCACCGGCTCCGAAGGAATGCTCGGCATCGTCACCGAGGTGACGGTGAAGCTGTTGCCGAAGCCGCCGAGCGTGAAGGTGCTGATGGCGAGCTTCGACGACGTCGCCGAGGCGGGCGCCGCGGTCGCGCGGATCATCGGCGCGGGCGTGATCCCTGGCGGCCTCGAGATGATGGACAACCTCGCGATCCGCGCGGCCGAGGACTTCATCCACGCGGGCTATCCGGTCGACGCGCAGGCGATCCTGCTGTGCGAGCTCGACGGCGCGGCCAGCGACGTCGACGAGGATGCCGAACGCGTCGCCGCGCTGCTGCGCGACGCGGGCGCAAGCGAGATTCGCGTCGCGCGCGACGAAGCCGAGCGCCAGCGCTTCTGGGCCGGCCGCAAGAACGCGTTCCCGGCGGTCGGCCGGATGTCGCCCGACTACTACTGCATGGACGGCACGATCCCGCGCCGCGAGCTGCCGCGCGTGCTCGAAGGGATCGCCGCGCTGTCCGCCGAATACCGGCTGCCGGTCGCGAACGTGTTCCACGCGGGCGACGGCAACATGCACCCGCTGATCCTGTTCGATGCGAACCGGCCCGGCGAGCTCGACCGCGCGGAAGCGCTCGGCGGCAAGATCCTCGAGCTGTGCGTCGCGGCGGGCGGCAGCATCACCGGCGAGCACGGTGTCGGGCGCGAGAAGATCAACCAGATGTGCGTGCAGTTCAACGCCGACGAAATCACGTTCTTCCACGCGGTGAAGGCCGCATTCGATCCGCAGGGGCTGCTCAATCCCGGCAAGAACATCCCGACGCTGCACCGCTGCGCCGAATTCGGCGCAATGCACGTCCATCACGGCAAGCTGCCGTTTCCCGAACTGGAGCGCTTCTGATGCGACGCGACATCGAATCCATCGACGACAGCGCGGCGCTCGTCGCGCAGGTCGACGCGGCGATCCGCGATCGCCAGCCGCTGCGCATCCGCGGCGCCGGCACGAAGGCGTTCGTCGGCCGCCCGGTCGAAGGCCGCACGCTCGACGTGCGCACGCATCGCGGCATCGTGTCGTACGACCCGACCGAACTCGTGATCACCGCGCGCGCGGGCACGCCGCTCGCCGATCTGGACGCGATGCTCGACGCGGCCGGCCAGATGCTGCCGTGCGAGCCGCCGTCGTTCGGCGGCGCGGCCACCGTCGGCGGCATGTTCGCGGCGGCGCTGTCGGGCCCGCGTCGTCCGTGGGCCGGCGCGGTGCGGGACTTCGTGCTCGGCTGCCGCGTGATCACCGGCCACGCGAAGCATCTGCGCTTCGGCGGCGAAGTGATGAAGAACGTCGCGGGCTACGACGTATCGCGCCTGCTGGCCGGCAGTTTCGGTTGCCTCGGCGTCGTGACCGAAGTGTCGCTGAAGGTGCTGCCGAAGCCGCGCGCGACGTGCGATCTCGCGTTGACGCTTGCGGCAAGCGAAGCCGTGCAGCGCGTCGCCGCGTGGCGTCGCGCGGGGCTGCCGCTCGCGGGTGCGTGCCACGCGAACGGCGTGCTGCGCGTGCGGATCGAAGGCGGCGACGGCTCGGTGAAGGCCGCGCGCGACACGATCGGCGGCGACCGGATGGACGACCGCGGCGACGCATTCTGGGCGCGGCTGCGCGATCTCGCGCTGCCGTTCTTCGACGACCCGCGTCCGCTGTGGCGCGTGTCGGTGCCGGCTGCCGCGCCGCTCGACGCGTGGCCGGGCGCGCAGCTCGTCGACTGGGGCGGCGCGCAGCGCTGGCTGAAAAGCGACGCGGCGCCGGCCGACGTGCAGCGCCTGGCCGCGCAATGGGGCGGCCACGCGACCTGCTTCACGCCGGGCACGACACCTGAGCCGTTCCAGCCGCTGCCGCCCGCGCTGCTGCGCGTACACCGGCAGCTCAAGGCGCAGCTCGACCCGCACGCGATCTTCAATCCCGGCCGGCTCTACGCCGACTTCTGACGCGAACCCGATCCCGACCCGCCGATGCAAACCAATCTCAGCGAAGCAAGCAAGGCCCTCGCCCGGGCCGACGAAGCGGAAGCGATCCTGCGCGCGTGCGTGCACTGCGGCTTCTGCAATGCGACCTGCCCGACCTATCAGGTGCTCGGCAACGAGCTCGACGGGCCGCGCGGCCGCATCTACCTGATCAAGCAGTTGCTCGAAGGCGAGCCGTGCGGCGAACGCACGCAACGGCATCTCGACCGCTGCCTGACGTGCCGCAACTGCGAGACGACCTGCCCGTCCGGCGTGCGCTATCACACGCTGCTCGACATCGGCCGCGCGGAAGCCGAAAAGCGCGTGCAACGGCCGGCGCGCGAACGCCTGCTGCGCGCCGGGTTGCGTCACGTGGTGCCGCGCCCGGCGACGTTCGCCGCGCTGCTGAAGGCCGGCCGCGCGCTGCGCCCGCTGCTGCCCGGCACGCTGCGGGACAAGATCCCGACCGCCGTGCCCGCCGCCGCGCCGCGCCCGGCCGTGCGTCATGCACGGCGCGTGCTGATGCTCGAGGGCTGCGTGCAGCCGTCGCTGTCGCCGAACACCAATGCGGCCGCCGCGCGCGTGCTCGACCGGCTCGGCATCAGCGTGAGCCCCGCGCGCGAAGCCGGCTGCTGCGGCGCGACCGAATATCACCTGAACGCGCAGGATGCGGGCCTTCAGCGCGCGCGCCGCAACATCGACGCATGGTGGCCCGCGATCGAGGCCGGTGCGGAGGCGATCGTGCTGACCGCGAGCGGCTGCGGCGCGTTCGTGAAGGAATACGGCGACCTGCTGCGCTCCGACCCCGTCTATGCGGAGAAGGCGCGGCGCGTCAGCGCGCTCGCGCGCGATCTGGCCGAAGTGATCGCGGCCGAGCCGCTCGAGGCACTCGCCGATGCGACGCCACGGCGCGTCGCGGTCCATTGCCCGTGCACGCTGCAGCACGCGCAGCGCCTCGGCGGTGCGGTCGAGCGCATCCTGACGCGGCTGGGCTTCGATCTGACGAATGTCGCCGACGGCCATCTGTGCTGCGGCTCGGCCGGCACGTATGCGCTGACGCAACCCGACCTCGCGACGACACTACGCGACAACAAGCTCGATGCGCTCGAAGCGGCGCAGCCGGACCTGATTGTCACCGCCAACGTCGGCTGCCAGACTCATCTGAACGGCGCGGGCCGCACGCCCGTGCGCCACTGGATCGAGCTCGTCGACAACCGGCTGGTCACCTGACCACCGCTTCCGGAGGAAACCCATGCAAATGAAACCCGAACTCGAACTGGCCGATGCCGAGCGCATGCTCGCCGCGGCGCGCGCGGAAGCGGAACGCCACGGCTGGGCCGTGTCGATCGCCGTCGTCGACGACGGCGGCCACCTGCTCGCGTTCGCTCGGCTGAACGGCGCATCGCCGGCCAGCAGCACCCTCGCGCAGGACAAGGCCCGCGCGGCGGCGCTCGGCCGTCGCGAGACGAAGGCGTATGAGGATATGATCAACGGTGGCCGCACCGCGTTTCTGAGCGCGCCGCTGACGGGCTTGCTCGAAGGCGGCGTGCCGGTCACGGTCGGCGGCCGGATTGCAGGCGCGATCGGTGTGTCTGGCGTAAAGTCCGAACAGGACGCGCAGATCGCCCGCGCCGGTACACAGAGCGTCGCGGAATAACCAGCCAAACCGCGCGCATTTTCCCCGGGAGGATTCACGATGATCGACCAAGCAGGACTGCAAGTCGCGCCAGCGCTGAGCCAGTTCATTGAAAACGAAGCGCTGCCGGGCACCGGCATCGACAAGGCCGCGTTCTGGAGCGGTTTCTCGGCCCTGGTGCACGACCTCGCGCCGCGCAACCGCGAGCTGCTCGCCGAACGCGACCGCCTGCAGCAGGAACTCGACGCGTGGCATCGCGCGCACCCCGGCCCGGTTCGCGACCATGCCGCGTATCGCGCATTCCTCGAACGAATCGGCTACCTCGTGCCGGTCCCGTCGAACGTCGCGGCAGCCACCGCGAACGTCGACAGCGAGATCGCCACGCAGGCCGGCCCGCAGCTCGTCGTGCCGCTGTCGAACGCACGCTATGCGCTGAACGCCGCGAACGCGCGCTGGGGCAGCCTGTACGACGCGCTGTACGGCACCGACGCACTGCCCGAAGACGGCGGCGCCGAACGCACGTCGGCCTACAACCCGACGCGCGGCCAGCGCGTGATCGACTACGCGCGCAACGTGCTCGACACCGCGGCGCCGCTCGCGAGCGGCTCGCACCGCGACGCGCTGCGCTACCGCGTGCAGGACGGCCAGCTCGCGGTCGAAACCGCGCAGGGCAACGTCGCGCTCGCGCAGCCCGCGCAGTTCGTCGGCTACCAAGGCGCGGCCGATGCGCCGTCCGCGATCCTGCTGAAGCACAACGGCCTGCACCTCGAGATCCAGATCGACGCGTCGACGCCGATCGGCCGCGCCGATCTCGCGAACGTGAAGGACGTCGTGCTCGAAGCCGCGGTCAGCACGATCATCGACTGCGAGGATTCGGTCGCGGCGGTCGACGCCGACGACAAGGTCCAGCTCTACCGCAACTGGCTCGGCCTGATGCAGGGCACGCTGGTCGAGGAAGTCGCGAAGGGCGGCAAGACCTTCACGCGCCGCCTGAACGCCGATCGCGAGTACACGACGCCCGCCGGCGGCACGCTGTCGCTGCATGGCCGCTCGCTGCTGTTCGTGCGCAACGTCGGCCACCTGATGACCAACGGCGCGGTGCTCGACCGCGACGGCAACGAGATTCCGGAAGGGATTCTCGACGGTGTCGTCACGGTGCTGTGCGCGCTGCACGACCTGAAGGCGAAGCGCAATTCGCGCACGGGCTCGATCTACATCGTGAAGCCGAAGATGCACGGCCCGGTGGAAGTCGCGTTCGCCGACACGCTGTTCGCGCGCATCGAGGATCTGTACGGCCTGCCGCGCAACACGCTGAAGATGGGCATCATGGACGAGGAGCGCCGCACCAGCGTGAACCTCGCCGCATGTATCGCCGCCGCCGCCGCGCGCGTGGCGTTCATCAACACCGGCTTCCTCGACCGCACCGGCGACGAGATGCACACCGCGATGGAAGCGGGCCCGATGATCCGCAAGGGCGACATGAAGTCGTCGGCGTGGATCCAGTCGTACGAGCGCAACAACGTGCTCGCGGGCCTGTCGGCCGGCCTGCGCGGCCGCGCGCAGATCGGCAAGGGCATGTGGGCGATGCCGGACCTGATGCATGCGATGCTCGAGCAGAAGATCGCGCATCCGCGCGCCGGCGCGAACACCGCATGGGTGCCGTCGCCGACCGCCGCGACGCTGCACGCGCTGCACTACCACCTCGTCGACGTGCAGGCCGTCCAGCAGGAACTCGAGAAGACGCCGTACGCGAGCGAGCGCGACGCACTGCTCGAAGGGTTGCTGACCGTGCCGGTCGTCGAGCGTGCCGCGTGGAGCGAGGCGGAAATCCTGAGCGAGGTCGAGAACAACGCGCAGGGCATCCTCGGCTACGTCGTGCGCTGGGTCGAACAGGGCGTCGGCTGCTCGAAGGTGCCGGACATCCACGACGTCGGCCTGATGGAAGATCGCGCGACGCTGCGCATTTCGAGCCAGCACATCGCGAACTGGCTGCGCCACGGCGTGATCACCGAGGCATTCGTGCTCGACGTGTTCAAGCGGATGGCGCGCGTCGTCGACCAGCAGAACGCCGGCGATCCGAACTATCGCCCGATGGCGCCCGGCTACCACCAGTCGACCGCGTTCCAGGCCGCGTGCGCGCTCGCGCTGCAAGGTACGTCGCAGCCGAGCGGTTATACCGAGCCGCTGCTGCATCAGTTCCGGCTCGCGTTCAAGGCGCAACAGCGCGGCGCATGAACCTGCGCATGCGGGTTCGTCCCGCATGCCGTACGCCGGCCTCGCGAAACGGGCAGCCTCGCGGCTGCCCGTTTTCATATTCGCGTTCACCCGGGCGTTGAAACCGATAATCGGCGCCTGTCGCCCGCCAACCATTAATCCGCCGGTATCCGCAACCGTCGGCGCGACCTCCCCGCTCCCCCGCAGAGCCTTGCGCCGCAACGCTGCGCCCGATATTGGCAAGCCCGGGATTACACCGTAATTTGACCCCGATCAACAGGATGCGACATTTTCCGCGCACGCAAACACGCGCGTTATACTCCGTGGAATTCGCATCACGCAATTCGTCAGATCGTCGAATTGCAGTCAATGTTTACCTGTGAATATAGGGTTTATCCGGTCGCGATTGTCGATAATCGGCGGCCGTTTTTTCCGCTGAACGAAAGGCTGGCACGGGCAGAGGGCTGCGCACCGGATCGCCACCGGTAGTCATACGAACAATCGCATCGACCCGCCGCCCGGCGACGATGCCCCCGATCCACGGACCATGGCCGAAACCGACTACGCAATGCCCAGCGAATCCGGCCTGACGAGCCGTGTCGCCGCTCATCTGCGCCGGTTCCTGCTGCCGCACCTGATCTTCTATACGGGGCTGCTGATCGCGCTGATCCTGCTGCTCCTGTGCGGAATCGTGCTGTACGAAGGCCGCATCGACGCGCGCGACCGTTCGCGCAGCATGCAGCAGAATCTCGCGCTGATGGCGTCGTGGGACATCGAACGCAACATCGAGATCTATTCGCTGTCGCTGCAGGCGGTCGTCGAAGGCGCGAACGACCCCGACGTCACCAAGCTGCCGATGCCGCTGCGCCGCCAGGTGCTGTTCGACCGCGCGACGACGGCCAAGTACCTCGGCGGCATCTACGTGCTCGACGCAAAGGGCGACATCGCGGTCGACGGCAAGAGCGACGTGCCGCGCAAGGCCAACTTCGCGAACGAACCGTACTTCACCGTGCCCCGCGACCACCCCGAGATCGGCCTGTACGTGAGCCCCCCGTATCATTCGCGGCTGCGCGGCGGCTCGCCGAGCATCGCGCTCAGCCGGCGAATCACGCGGCCCGACGGGTCGTTCGGCGGCGTCGCGGTGATGTCGATCCGGCTCGAATATTTCCAGAATCTGTTCTCGCGCCTGTCGCTCGGCGATCGCGGCTCGGTTGCCCTGATCAACACGGACGGCAAGATGGTCGCGCGCGAGCCCTACGACCCCAGGATTGTCGGCCGCGACATCAGTCGCGCGAGCACGTTCCGGCATTTCATGACCGCCAGCGAAGGCAGCTTCGCCGATACCGCGTCGATCGACGGCGTGCGACGCCTGTACGTGTTCCGGCACCTCGACGGCCTGCCGCTGATCGTCATGGTCGCGCGCTCGGAAGCGGACACCTACGCCGCGTGGTACGACCGTGCGATCCCGATCGGCTCCGCGATGGTCGTGCTCGCGATCGGCTTCGTCGGCCTGTCGCTGCTGCTCGACGTGCAATTGCGCAAGCGTCATCGCGCGGAAACCGAGCTGCAGGCGCTCGCGCGCACCGACGGCCTGACGGGCCTCGACAACCGCCGGATGCTCGACGTCACGCTCGCGCGCGAATGGCGGCGTGCCGCGCGCTCGCAACATGCGCTGTCGCTGCTGTTCATCGACGTCGATTACTTCAAGCGCTACAACGACACGCAGGGCCACCAGGCCGGCGACGACGCCCTCGCCGCGGTCGGCCACTGCATCGCCGGCTGCCTGCGCCGCCCGGCCGACTATGCGGCGCGCTATGGCGGCGAGGAATTCGTCGTGGTGCTGCCGGACATCGACTCGGACGGCGCGGTGACGATCGCCGAAACGATCCGCACGGGCGTCCTCGATCTCGGCATCCGCCACGACGCCGGCACGGTCGGCCGGCTGACGGTGAGCATCGGCGTGACGACCAGCTATCCCGAACGCGACGACAACATCCAGGCCGCGCTGAAGCTGGCCGACGATGCGCTGTACCGGGCGAAGGAAGGCGGGCGCAACCGCATCGTCGTACAGGCGGCCACGCCGCCCGACGATCGCCAGTCGCGGCGGGCCTGAGCGTACGGGCAGCGGCGGGGGCGCCGCCGTCCGCAGGCAAAATCACCGACAATATCGGCTCGATACGCCACCGCGCCACCGCGCAGCCGACGTCCCCGGCCGGGCCGCGCCTGGCTGGCCGCACCACGGCCGCGCCGGTTCGCGGCCGCTTCGCACCACCATGAGACTCAAGGCAAAGATCTTCCTTCTGGCCATCGTGCCGTTCCTGCTCGCGATCGCCGGCATCGGCTTCGGCGTGCGCCAGCAGGCGACGTCGCTCGCGCGCACGCAGCACGCGACGATCCAGGCCGCGTACCTGTCGAGCAAGGAAGTCGAGCTGAAACACTACGTCGAGCTCGCGACGAGCGCGATCATGCCGCTCTACGACGCGAGCGGCCGCAATGCGCGCGACGACGCGCTGCTGCGCACGCAGGCGCTCGCGATGCTGCAAAAGATGGATTTCGGCCCGGACGGCTATTTCTTCGTGTACGACCTGCACGGCAATTCGCTGATGCATCCGCGCGAGCCCGAGCGCGTCGGCCACAACTTCTGGTCGATGCGCGACCCGCAGGGCGCGCTGACCATCCAGAAGCTGATCGGCGCGGCGTCGCAGGGCGGCGGCTACGTGCGCTATGCATGGCAGCGGCCGTCGACGGGCCGCGTCGCGCCGAAGCTCGGCTACGTCGTCGCGCTCGAGCGCTGGGGCTGGATGGTCGGCACCGGCATCTATCTCGACGACGTCGACACCGCGCTGCAGCGCATCGACGCGCGCGCGTCCGCGAACATCGAGCGCACGATGAGCTGGCTCACCGCGATCGCGCTCACCGGCGCGGCGGCGATCGCCGTGTGCGCGCTGGTGCTGAACGTCAGCGAGTCGCGCAGCGCCGACGCGAAACTCAAGCAGCTCGCGCAGCGCGTCGTCGAATCGCAGGAGCAGGAGCGCGCGCGGCTGTCACGCGAACTGCACGACGGGATCAGCCAGATGATGGTGTCCGCGAAGCTGATGCTCGAATCCGCGCTCGCGCGCTTCGAGCGCGGCACGTCGCGCGTGCCCGAAGCCGAGCAGGCGCTCGCGTCGGGTGTCGGGCGGCTCGGCGATACGCTGCGCGAAGTCCGGCGCATCTCGCATGCGCTGCGGCCGTCGATGCTCGACGATCTCGGCCTCGCGGCCGCGCTCGAGCAACTCGTGCGCGAGCTCGGCGCCGAGAGCGGCATCGACATCGGCTATACGCAGGTCGCGCACAGCGGCACGCAGCCATTGCCCGAAGCCGTCAACACCGCGCTGTTCCGGATCGCGCAGGAAGCGCTGAGCAATATCGTGCATCATGCGCGGGCGTCGCGCGCGGCCGTCACGCTCGACGTCGGCGCGCAAACCGTCACGCTGACGATTGCCGACAACGGCTGCGGCTTCGACGCCGAACGCTCGCAGGCCGACGCGCGCCGCGGCATCGGCCTGCGCAACATGCGCGAGCGCCTCGACGCGCTCGGCGGCACGCTGACGATCACGTCGCAAGTGGGCCACACGATCGTCGCCGCACGCGTGCCGCTGCGCAGCGCGGCGTGACGACGCGCCCCATTACAGCAACCATCTTGAGACAGCCCATGTCATGCGCAATTGAAATCCGGCTGCCAACGCTCGCCAGTGCGAGCGATGGCGTTGAGCGTGATGAGCAGCTTGCGCATGCATGCGACGAGGGCGACCTTC
>NZ_JACCQB010000053.1:0-45056 GCF_015712265.1 Burkholderia sp. 9777_1386
CCGTTGCAAATACATTGAATACCAGGCCCCGGAAAGCGCTCGGCTGGAAGACGCCGGCCGAAGCTCTCGACGAGTACCTGAAATCTGTTCAACAATTTAGTGTTGCGACGACCGGTTGAATCCGCCCAATACGCGAGTCACGAGTTCCAGCGCAAGCTGAGCGCCTACGGCATGCGCTGCTCAATGAGTCGCAAGGGAAGCTGTTGGGACAATGCCCCAACGGAAAGCTTCTTCAACAGCTTGAAGAACGAACGGGTTCACGCCACGCGCTACCGGACGCATCAGGACGCGAAGGCCGATCTGTTCGAATACATCGAAGTGTTTTACAACCGCACTCGTCGTCATTCGTCGCTCGGCTTTGTGTCTCCGGAAAGGTATCTTCAGGACTGGATCAACGCTCAGCAGACCAAGAATGCGGCTGCATAACTCAGGACCGTTGGAAGGCGAAAAACCGAGGGAAGCTCACCCGTGCAACCGCCACGGGTTTGCCTATAAGCGTTTCCAGCGTCGTATCTCCAGACACAGATGTTGGCGCTCCGAGCACATTGTGCAGATTCCGGACGGCGATCTGCCAGCTCCGTCGTGTTTCATCTGCGGACATGTCGCGACGGTACACATTGATGGCCATCAACGTGTGATCCGGCGCGAAACTGAACCATATTTCGCTCACGGGTGGTCCATTCGAGCCGAGCGTTTCTGCAGGCACGCCTCGACAGCGCAGGTAGCGCAAGCCTCGGGACAATTCGAGGCACTGCGCCTTGTATCGCGACATTCTTTCCAGCACTTCTGCTTCCGTACTGCGATCGAGCTGCAGGCCAAACGCAGGACGGTGGGCGGCCGCTGATACACCTCTCTCCTGCAAAATCGCTTTGTTGCGAATCGACAGCACCGTTCGGGAATCGACGGAATCAACTGGACACTTCACGCCAAGCTCGGTGAGGAGCCGTCGCCCTTGCGTCGTGTGCAACCAGCCGATCCCGGCAACACTCACGGAGAGTGCCGCAGCGACCCACGCGATCACGTGGGTCCTTCGCACCGCCGTCAGCCCGTACATGATGATGCAACCGTCGGGGGAAGATACACGGGGCCGCCGGGTGTGGCGCTGATGATGGTATTACGCAGGTTGAAGAGGGTGGGTACCGCACTGAACTGGAATTTTGTGCCGACCGGGATGCCGGCTGAGTTTTTCTCGGTAAGCGTGTACGTTCCATTCGTCGTCGACGTCAGTGCGGCAAAGTCCGCGGCCGAGAGCTTGCTTTGCAGCGTCGCGACGAGATCCACCATGAACTGGTCGAACACGCAGCCTGGAACGCCGACGTCGTTATGGGCAGTCGTCATGTCTTGGCACATCTCCGGTTGGGAGTCGATGTCTCCGGCGACCTTGACGGGGCCAGGGTAGGTGTACGGACCGCCGAGGAGCGATTCAAACTGCAACGTGAGACATGCTTCAAGCCGTGCGGGGGTGTCATGGGCTGCACTGCTGTGGCTCGCATTACCTGATACGGCCGCAAAATAGGGCGCTTCGACCGGGTCCGCCAAAAGGCCTGCGACAGCCGCATTGACCACGCCGGCCACTACGCCGGGGGCAGCCGAATCACCGCCGAGCGCGGTCCAGATGGCCAGATTCTCCGGATGTTGTGCTGCCACGGGAGCAATGTCATCTCCGCCTCCGCAAGCGCTGAGCGCGAACGGCGCCGCTGCGGCAACGACGATACCGATGAAAAGCTTCATGAGTTGTCTCCTCTGAATGCCATCGCGACGCCATTTCCCGAGGTGGGACACCGAGCACCTTGGCTGGATGACATACGCAGATACGGTGGCCGAGCGAGAACGGATGCAGTGGCGATTGAAGATGGGCAAGGTTTTCGACACCCTTGAGATGCCCTGGATCGCAGATCTGTCCGCGATGAAGTGTTCGACCTTGCATCCGCTGCGCGGCTCGACTCGTATCTCCGATTGCTTCCAACCACGGCGGCAATTTTGCGGAGTACTAAAATGAAATCTTTCAGCAAAGCAAAACTGGGTGGCGTGGCGCTCGCCCTTGCATTCGCAACGTGCATGTACGCGCCGGCCACCGAGGCAGGATCCATGTCGATGGAGCAGACGGTCGAGGTGGGTGGCGCCGCGATGTACCCGTCGAGGAACATCGTCGAAAACGCGATGAATTCTCATGACCACACGACGCTGGTCGCAGCGGTCAAGGCGGGCGGGCTGGTCGACACATTGTCGAGCAAGGGGCCCTTCACGGTATTTGCACCGACCAACGAAGCATTCGCCGCGTTGCCGGCCGGCACGGTGCAGACGTTATTGAAGCCGGAGAACAAGGCTGTGCTCGTCAAGGTGTTGACGTATCACGTCGTATCCGGACGACTCACGGCATTCGACCTTGCCAGGGCGGTCGAGCAAGGCGGCGGCAAGGCAACGCTGAAGACGGTCGAAGGCGATTCCCTGATCGTCAGCCATGGCCCGAACGGACTAGCCGTCACCGACGACAAGGGCAATGTCGCGCACGTCACGATCGGCGATGTCATGCAGTCCAATGGCGTGATTCACGTGGTCGACTCCGTGCTGATGCCCTGATACTTCAGCCTGTACCTGGAGGAAGGCGTGATGTGCGGAAGCAGGCCGGGCGCGCTCGCACGTCACGTCGTTCTCGGTATGTCGTCGGGGCGCCCCCGTCGCACGGTCGAGCCCGAACGTTTCAATCGGCGATTCGTGATTCGATTCCGGATGGCAATCGAGGGTCACTTCATTTGGTTCTGTGTATTCAGGATATCTACCGAACTGAGGGCTCGCGCGCGTGCATCCTGGTGATCCACGATCGGAAAGGGATAACTTGCGCCGAGCGCGATGGATGCTTCTTGCAGCGCTTCAGCGGAAGCGGTCCATGGGCTGTGGACCGTTTCGGCGGGGAGTGCAGATAGTTCGGGCACCCACCGCCGCGTGTATTCGCCTCTCGGGTCGAACTTTTTCCCCTGCAAAACAGGATTGAAGATTCGAAAATACGGGGCTGCGTCGGCGCCGCTTCCTGACACCCATTGCCACCCGGCGGGATTGCTTGCCTCGTCCGCATCAACCAGCGTATCCCAGAACCATGCTTCGCCCTCGCGCCAGTCGATCAGCAAGTGCTTGGTGAGAAATGACGCTGTCACCATGCGCACGCGGTTGTGCATCCAGCCCGTGTACCAAAGCTCGCGCATGCCGGCGTCTACCAGCGGATATCCTGTTTTCCCCGTTTGCCACGCGCGAAGCGCCTTGGCATCGGTGCGCCACGGCATGGCGTCAAACTGACGCCGAAAATTGAACTGATGAAGGGGTTTGCAGTGATAGAGCAGGTAATACGAGAATTCTCTCCATCCGAGTTCACTGAAGAACTTGCTCAACGACTCATTTTTGGCATCGTCAATGCGAACAACTCGCCTGCTTCGCAGGGTGTCTACCGCTGATAACGTTGCGTACCACACCTGCCGGGCCGAGATATTTCCAAAGCGAAGATAGGGAGAAAGCCGGCTCGTCGCTCGAGCGGCCGGAAAATCTCGAGCGCCGGCATAATCGGAAAACGAGTTTTCAATGAAGGCCTCGAGTTGATGCCCGGCCGCTTCCTCGCCGCATCGCCAGGTCGCACGCAGACCCTCCGCCCAGTCTGGCGTCGAGGGCTGCAGTGCAAGTTCAGGAAGCGTACGGACGTGTGCGCTGATGTTCTTGGAGACGGGAAAGAACGTGACCCGAGCCGGCGCCGACAGCGGGCACGGCGGGAAAAAATTGTCGCGGCGAGCGGCTTTCCAGTAAGCGCTGAATACCTGGAACGGCAAGCCTTCGCGCGTGGCCACTGTCCAGGGTTCCCGCAAAAGGTGGCCATTGAATGTCGACACGTCGATGCCGCGCGCGATCAGGTCTTTCTTGATCGATGCATCCATTTCCGTTTGCGCTTTCGAGTAGCGGCGATTCCAGCAAACCATCGCCGCCCGGGTTTCGACGGCGAGGTGCCTGATGGCTTCGTGTTCGTTACCGCGAAGCACGAGCAGCGAGCCGCCGAGAGCGGAAAGCGAGCCGTCGAGTTTTTTCAACGACTCGTGCAGCCACCACTTTTGCGCGCCTCCCATGGGACGCCCGAGCGTCGGGGCAGGGTCGTAGACGTAGACGCAAACAACAGGATGGCCGGTGCTGACCGCATGAGAGAGTGCGGGATTGTCGCTGAGTCGTTGGTCATCCCGAAACCATACGATAACGGGGCGGGATTCATAAGGCAGTTCGGAGCTTGTCATGTGTGGTGCCCGAGAAGGTACGTTGGCAATTTGAACGGGATCGGAGATAAAGCTGGCTTGCGACGCTTCCGGCTCTATCCGGCGCGGGCGTCATTCATGTCGCCTGCGCCGATTGGCGGAGGAGAAGGGGGCGTTACGCCATCCCAATGGCTTGCAATCGCAAGCGCGGCCGGCAAGATGAACGCCCAGCCGGTTGCGAGAACGGCGAGCGCTGCAGCCGGATCGGTGAAATGAACGGCCCCCAGCGCCGCACCTGCGCGAAAGGATGCGGGGCCTGCGAATGCACCGACGAGCGCCGAGATGAGCGGTCGCGCCCGAAGCCAGTGCAGCAAGGTATTGAGTTGAATCGCGAACAGCGCCCACAGCCCCGCGAGCCAGTACGGCGCTGTGCCTTTGAGAAGAACGCCGTTCGGGTACACGAGCAGGCCGGAATGTGCAACGGTGCTGTCCCATAACCATCCGGACACCGTGACCGTGATGACAATCCGCGCCTCGGATGCTGGCCGACGCGCGAAGAGAAGATGGCCGGCTGTCGCGATCAGCGCGTAGGTGACGCCCCACGCCGCGTGATGCGATGCGGCAGTCATCACGCATACCAGCCATCCTGTCTGGGTCGTCGCGAGATAGACGTACACGCGAGCGGTACCGGACTTTCGCGTGCTCGACGTCAGTTGATTCGGCGCGCTTCTCATGATCGCTCGCGCGGGATCGGTAACGGCATGCTCGCCGCGCCGCCATGTCGACGTTGCATCTCGGGGTAAGTGGCAGGTAGAACGTTCATGGCAGTCGGCTCTCACTATCGTCGACTAGCGGACTCGCCACCGGACGTTTGCTTGGCAGCGAGCGGTGGTCGGCATTCCGCGTTGTTCACAACTCCCTTCCACATACGACTCTCCGTTGCGGACGGATGCACGCGCGTACGGAAGACCTGGATGCCGTTAAGGGGGAGCGGCTGCCATGCGATGCATGCATCCGCTTGCGCGCAAGCGCCGTAAACCACATACCAGGCGGCGGATGCGGCCGGAATCGTCAGGTATGGGGATCTCCATGAACATGAAAGCCGGACTCGTCGTCCTGTCGGTGCTGCTCGCGGCCGGTCTCCTCTCCGCGTGCAGCCCGGTGCGGCTCCTGAATGCGCTGACGCCGAGCTACACGTTCAGTCTTTTCGCAGGTATCCCGTACGGATCCGGCGAACGCCAGGTGCTCGACGTCTACTTGCCCACGCGCGTCTTGCATCACTGGCCGGCCGATGCGAGCGCGGGCGCCCCTGTGGTCGTGTTCCTTTACGGCGGAAGCTGGCAGTCCGGCGAGCGCAAGGACTATCTGTTCGTGGGCGAGGCGCTCGCGTCGAGGGGTTTTGTTGCCGTCTTACCCGACTACAGGACGTATCCGGCGACTACCTTTCCCGGTTTCGTCGACGATGCGGCGCAGGCGGTCGCGTGGGCACGCGAGCACGCGGTTGCGTTCGGCGGCGATCCACGTCGCCTGTTTCTGATGGGGCATTCCGCGGGTGCGCAGATTGCCGCATTGCTTGCGACCGACGGCCGCTATCTGGCGGCACAGGCGATGCGGAAGAGCGATATCGCCGGCGTGATTGGCCTGGCCGGGGCTTATGATTTCCTGCCGCTGCGCGATACCACGCTTGAAAGGATATTCCCGCAGGAAGTGCGTGCCGTGAGCCAGCCAATTCGGTTCATTCAGGGTACGGAGCCGCCGATGTGGCTGGCCACCGCGGAGAACGACACCGTGGTCGAGCCCGGCAACACGACCCGCTTCGCGCGAGCATTGCAAGAGATGGGCGACACCGTCGTGGTCATGCGTTACGGGAACGTGAGCCATGCATCGATCGTCGGTGTTCTGGGCGCGCCGTTGCGAGGGATGGCGTCAGTGCTCGACGATCTCTCCGCGTTCGTGGATGGCGTCGCGAAGGCGTCCAATGGTGGAACCACGGGCAGGCCGCCGACGTCGCCTGCCGCAGCGCCTCGTTCTTCGGTTTCGGCTCAGTGATCGATGCAAGCCCTGCATTGCACGCGAAAGAGCATCGCCACCTGCCGTCGTGGGCAGGTCGGAACAGCCGGCGGCGTGTGCCGCGCTACAGCGCCTTCAGTTCCGGCGTCGTCCCGCCCAATCCCTCTTCGCGAAGAATGACGGCAAGCGCCGTCTCGAGCAATTCGGCTGCCCGGTTCGCTGCGTCTCCAAGGTGGCGGTGCAGCAGCGCATCGGCCGGCGATCGAGACACGCATTCGTCGCTGTATCGCTCGAACGCACTGAGCTGCATGATCAATTCGGAGAGATGACGCGGACACTCGCATTTGACGGTGGTGGACAGGCCGCTGAGCGACGCGAGCGTCGCCTCGTCGAAGCGTCGCCGCGTGCGCAGCCAGAGCCCGCGATCCGCGTCATTCGACTGGCGCGACTTGACGACGGCTTGCGCCAGTTTCGAAATGATCGATATCGGGTTGGTCTGGCCTTCCGTCGACCGGAACAGCTCGAACCCCGACAGACGCGCCAGCTCGACCGCCTCTGCCGTGCCGAACCCGTATACGACGGCCACGGCGTGCGCGTTGAGCTGTTGCGCCACGGCAGCGAGCTGCGAAACGACATCCTCATGGAGCGACGTGGTCGTCGCGATGAGGGCATCGACTGACGTACCCGCATGCGCGCTCGTGTCGTCGAGCGAGTCGATTCGCGCGGCGATCCGGATTCCCATTCGCTCTATCGCGGATTCCGGAATCGAAAGCGCGCCGACGACCGCGAGGCTCACACTTGCCTCGTGAAACACCGGGTCACGCGTATTCGTCAACGACAACGCCTCGAGTTCCTCGCGGCTCAGGCTGGCGATCGAGCCGATCGCGTGGCCCTGATTGACGAGCGTTTTCAGCAATCGAATTCGCTGGACGTCGTCGTCCGAGTACAGTCGTTGTCCGGACGGCGTTTTGGGCGGCGCAACCACGCCATAGCGCCTTTCCCAGATTCTCAGCGTGGCTGCCGGCATGCGCGCCAGGCGCGCGGCCTCGCCGCTGCGATAGCGATGGGGCGTATCGCGATCCTTGCGAGGGGGCATCGTTGCTCTCCTGAAGTTGACGTACTGTTGTCTCAGGATTGTACGCAGTTTGCGTGAAATACGAAGCAGGAAAGTGATTCAATATACGTATTTTCGTCCGAAAAGGTGGTTCGCGAAGCGCGAGCCGGCTAAAATGCTGGGAAGCGGTACCGCTCCGTGTTGCGAGGTCGGTCAGGACGCGCGCGGTGCCGCGCGTACGGAGGGGCAAGGTGTTTCGTTCGACGCGCGGGTGTCTCGACAACCCAGGCGGCGATCATCAATCGCGAAGCGTCCCATGAAGACTTTAAGGCTTGTCCTCGGCGATCAGCTGGACCCGAATCATCATTGGTTTTCCGATGTCCGGGCCGAAACGATCTACGTGCTGATGGAAGTTCGGCAGGAAACCGACTACACGCTCCATCACGCTCAGAAGCTGATTGCGATCTTTGCGGCGATGCGCCGCTTCGCGAGGCTGTTGCGCGATGCGGGCCATCGCGTGCACTACATCGAGATCGACGACCCGCTCAATCGTCAGGCCATTCCCGCCAACCTGGACAGTGTCGCCGAGCTTCACGGCGCGGCGTGCATCGAGTATCTGCTGCCGGACGAATGGCGGGTCGACCAGCAGCTGAGCGCCTATGCGGCAGCGGCGAGCGTGCCGGTTCGCGCGGTCGATACCGGTCATTTCCATACGACGCGCGACGAAGTCGCGCAAGTGCTCGGAGCCGGCCGATCATGGATCATGGATCGCTTCTACCGGAGCATGCGCGTGCGGCATCGCGTCTTGCTCGACGGGGAAGGGCGGCCTGCAGGCGGGCAGTGGAACTACGATGCCGAGAACCGCCAGGCGTGGTCCGGCTCGCCCGCGGAACCGGCCGACTGGCGTCCGCATCACGATCATCGCGCGCTGTGGCAACAGATCGTTGCGGCGGGCGTGCGCAGCTTCGGGGAGCCGTCGGCCGGCGACTTCCGCTGGCCCGTCGATCGCGCCGAAGCGCTCGCCTGCCTCGACGCCTTCATCCGGGATGCGCTACCGTTTTTCGGGCAGTTCCAGGACGCGATGCACGGGAGCGCGCGGCGCCTGTTCCACTCGATGCTGTCGTTCGCGCTCAATGTGAAAATGTTGAATCCGCGCGAAGTCGTCGCGCGGGCCGAGCAAGCGTATCGCAGCGGCGCGGCGCCGCTTGCCGCGGTCGAAGGGTTCATCCGGCAGATACTGGGCTGGCGCGAGTTCGTGCGAGGCGTGTACTGGGCACGCATGCCGGGCTATGAAAACAGCAATGCGTTCGGTCATCGCCGCCCGTTGCCGCATTGGTTCTGGGATGGCCGCACGCGAATGGCCTGCATGTCGCATGCGCTGCGGCAGTCGCTCGAAGACGCGCATGCGCATCACATCCTGCGGCTGATGGTGATCGGCAACTTTGCGCTGCTGGCCGGGCTGGATCCGCACGACGTGCATGAGTGGTACCTCGGTGTCTATATCGATGCGTTCGAATGGGTCGAGATGCCGAACACGCTCGGCATGAGTCAATACGCCGACGGCGGGGCAATGGCGACCAAGCCCTACGTTTCCAGCGCCGCGTACATCCATCGGATGAGCAATTACTGCAAGGGCTGCGCGTACGACCGCAATGCTCGAACCGGCGCGCGCGCATGCCCGTTCAACGCGCTGTACTGGGACTTTTTCGACCGGCACCGCGGCGCGCTGCAGCACAACAATCGGATTGGAATGGTCTATCGGCAGCTCGCGCGCTTTGATGACGAGGCGCTCGAAGCGATTCGCATGCAGGCGGACAGCGTGGTGCGGAATATCGAATCGCTGTAGGCCGTTCCGTCATCTGCCGCCGCCGTCGAAAACGGAGCGTGCGAAGCATGCATGTGCGGTGTGGATGCACCCTTCGCTTCGGATCGCCAATGATCTCTGCTCGAACCGCGAAGCGATTCGCGTGCTCATTGCTCGAGATACATCCTGAGTCGCATCAGGCTGCGGCGAATCCAGCTCTTCATCGTGCCGAGCGGCACCTGCATGCGTTCGGCCAGCTCCGCATACGACGCGCCGCCATGAAACGCTTCCCGCAGCACATACGCCTGCCGTTCGCACAGATGCGCGAGCCCGCGCTCCAGACGCAGGCGCTCCTGGCTCGCCTGAGCGCCGAGGTCGGGTGTCGGGTTTTCGTCGGGGATCGACAGCGCCAGTTCGTCGTCGAGCGGAAGCTCGCGGTGTTGCCTGATCCGGTCGATGGTCCGATTGCGTGCGAGCGTCATCAGCCATGTCATTGCCGTGCCGCGTCCGGCGTCGAATGAATCGGCGCGACGCCACGCCGTCGTGAACACGTCCTGAAGCAGGTCTTCCGCTTCGTGGCCGTCGCGGATCATCCGGACGATCACGCCGTACAGCCGCGCCGCCGTCAATCGATACAGCTGCGCGAACGCGTGCTCGTCGCCGGCGGCGACGCGAGACAGCAATTGGTCGAGTTCCGCATGCGCGTCAGGTGCTTCGTCGGGCTGAACGACCGCATCTGCGGTGAATTCGGTTCTGCCGCCCGGGCGCGACCTCGCGCGAGACGCGTCCCGGCGTTGCTGCCTGCCTGAATGCGGCTTCGTCGATCGACCCTGGCCGGACGACGGGCGGAGCGAATCGTGCGAGCAGTTCATCGGGAACTCCGTATGGCTTTGCGCTTCCTGCTGTTGCGCGCCCGCGGTGACGAGCAGGCGCGGCTCATGGCCGGGCACGGTGCCGTCGCATTCGTCGCGAATGCCTGTCGCGCGCATTACGCATTCTTTCCGGACAACAAGGCGAGAAACTCTCGGCGAAGCGATGCGTCCGCGAGAAATTTCCCGCGCATCACGCTGTTGGTCATTCTTGCCTGGTCGTCCTTGGTGCCGCGCCAATGCATGCAGAAGTGCTCGGCCTCGAGTACGACGGCAAGCCCGTCGGGCGAGATGCGCGATTCGAGGAGATCGGCGATCTGCTTGACCGCTTCTTCCTGGATCTGCGGGCGCGTCATGACCCAGTTCACGAGCCTTCCGTACTTCGACAGGCCGATCAGATTCGACGCGGCGCTCGGCAGCACGCCGATCCAGATGCGGCCCATGATCGGGCAGAGATGATGCGAGCAGGCGCTGCGCACGCGCAGCGGCCCGACGATCAGCAGCTCGTCCAGCCGCTCGACGTTCGGAAATTCGGTGACCGACGGCGCCGCGTCGTAGCGGCCCGCGAACACCTCGCGGATGAACATCTTCGCGACGCGCCGCGAGGTTTCCCGGGTGTTGTGGTCGTTGTCGACGTCGATCACGAGCGAGCGAAGCACCGCTTCCATTCCCTGCGCAACTTCGTTCTGCAACGCCTCCAGTTCGCCGTCGCGCAGGTGCGCGGCGATGTTGTCGTTTGCATGGAAGCGCACGCCCGCGTTCTCGAGCCGACGACGGATGATGTGCGACAGAGGAATGCCCTCGTCGATCGCAGTCAAGGTGTGCTCGGGAGCGTCGATCAGATTGCCCATTTCGGTTCGTTTCTCGAGGTTAGGGGGTCATGCGATGGATCGCGACAGAGGTGATGATTTGCCTGTGTTTCCTGGATAAAAACCGGGCGAACGCCGTCGCTATTTCGACGACGCGCCGACGGGGTGGCGCTCACCTGGCGTGCGCGGGCGTGCATGGCGGCCCGGCAGCGTCACCGGAGATCCGGTCCTGATCGCGCACGACGGACCCATTGGCGTTGCCGGGGCCCAGCCGCCGACGTTCCGGCGGAACCGCAACATCGGGTCGTTCGCCGTCGGCTTCGCCGCGAGCATGACGGCGGCGGACTGTTGCAACCTGGCCAGGACGAACGCCTGGTCGACGCGGCCGCCGACCGAGTGAAACAGATGGAACCCTGCAAGGCGGATCAACGCGAGGGCCTGCACGCTGCCGTACTCATAGATGATCGCGGCCGCGCGGACACGGCGCGCCTGTGCCAGCAACACGAATTGAATCGCCAGAGCCATATGCAACGACGAGACCTCGGCGATCAGGGCGTCGACAGCCGGGCCCGGCTGTCGTAGCGCGCGCGGCACCGACTCGACGCGCTCGCTGACGTGCAGGCCGGCTTGCTCGATCGTTTCGTCGGATACAGTCAGCCAGCCCGTGACGAGTAGCGTGGGACACACGCGAGCCGCAACGGTGTTCGATCGCCGTTCGGGCAGTGCGCCGTGCAGGCTGGCGCTTGCACACCGGTCGGTCACCTGTGGCGAGCGGTGCCGGCAGCGTTGGCCGCGCTGCAGCGCAGCGACTCGCAAGCGCGCTGCAATCGGCCGGTCGGGCGCCGCACCGGCGTAGTGTGACGGTCTGCGTGCCGGGGCGACGGACACGCGCACCACCATTGAAGCCGGACACGCCGGAAGCCGGCGCGGCTTGATGTCGTGATTGCGTGTTGGCACGGGGCCTCCCTCGGTCGATTCATGCGTCACAGCTGGATTGTATGCAAATTTTCCGGAAAGTGAAGCGGAAAAGTGATTCATTAAATAATTTGTACCGAAAGTTTGTGCGTTAGGTCCTACGTCAGCATCGGGAAATTGCGTTTTCACCACGTGAACGCTCATTTTTATAAGCGTATTGCGTGTCTGTAGTGCATACGAAACGACTTTCGGGGTCAATGGGATGCTGACCAAGATTGGTCAAGATGGACCAGGAAGTACGCAGGAAGGCAGGCGATTTCGATGCAAGAATCGATCGTGTCTCACATTTGTGAGTCGATACTACGGGATCCGGCCTGCGGCCGCTCGCGCCAACGAACATGACCGGGCGTTCACGCAAGCGTCGGGCAACGGGGACAGGCCGGAGTGAATAGTCTGAAGGCAACCGGGCATGCAGCAATCCAGACGGCCGCGAGGAAGTGGGGCGCTCTCGCGAGCGCGCCTGCGCGCACCGGTGCCGATCGATGCCGGTTGCCCGAAACAGGGGCGAGCATTCCGTCTCGGCTCAAGCGAAGCGCTATCCAGGCCCGCGCGCTGCTCGCGACCGGCTCATCAACGCGAAGTCACCGACGTGCAGCGTTTGTTTTCATGCTGGAACGCGGCCGCCGATTCCGACGGCAACGCTCGGAGCAATATCGGACTTCGTCCCACGCGGCTTTCCATTTCTTTCTCCAGCTGAAAGGCAAGCCGCAGGTCTCGCATGTCTTCTCAGGCAAGTGCATCTTGTTGACCATGGCGAATCACGCGTCGAGAAGGATCCTGGCGAACTGTCCGGTCGAGCAGCGCTGCCGGCGTCGATACGTCGATACATCGGACCATCGCCGCTCACCGTCGAATCAGCGCGCATCGTCGCCCAGCAACTGACGGCGCAACGACTTTGCCCGCGTGCGTGGGTCGAGCCAGATCGAGAAGAATGCGCGCGCGAACGCCGGGTCGGTCACGTCGGCCGTGAGGCGGCCGTTGGTGTAGAAGCGTGCACCGCGCTCGGGCACATACACGCCGCACAGCACGTCGCCGCGTGATACGTCGGTGAAAGCCCGTTCGATATCGCGGCGCCAAGCATCGAGCGTCGTCGCCGGCAACGGCGCGGGTGCGAGTCTCTCGATTTCGTCCATGCCCGTCGAGACGAGCCGCTCGCCTTTCACGTCGTGACGGTAGGCCAGCGACAACGCAAACGGCGTGTCGAACGCGCCGGGGGGCCGGGGCGCCCACAGCTGGGCGTCGTACAGGCAGATGCCCAGTATGCAGAACCGGCCGGATCCGATTAGTCGCGCCGATGCGATGTCGTCGACACAGCTCGCGCCGGCGAACAAGGGGGCAGCCAGCGCCGCGGCCGCGACTGCGGCGAGCATCGCAAGCCGGCGCCGCATGTCAGCCGCCCGACGACACGATGAAATGCATCACGTCGGTCCGCCGCTCGGCAAATCCCGCTTCGCAATAGGCGAGATAGAGCCGCCAGGTGCGAATGAACGTCTCGTCGAACCGTTGCGCGCGCACCGAGTCGATGCGCGCCTCGAACGCGGCCCGCCAGGTGCGCAGCGTGCGCGCGTAGTCGTCGCCGAACCCGAGCACCGGTTCGGCGGCCAGGCCGGCCCGCCGCGCGGCATCGATGAAACGCTCCGGGCTCGGCAGCATCCCGCCGGGAAAGATGAACTCGCGAATGAAGTCGCTTGACGTGCGGTACGCGTCGAATAGCGACTCGATGATCGTGATCGATTGAATCAGCGCGCGAGCACCGGGCTTCAGGCGCTGCCTGAGCGTGTCGAAATACACCGGCCAGAACGTTTCGCCCACGGCCTCGAACATCTCGATCGACACGATCGCATCGTATTGGCCGTCGACGTCGCGATAGTCGCGCAATTCGAGCGTGACCCGATCGGACAGCCCGGCGCGCGCGATGCGCTCGCGGGCCAGTGTGTATTGCGCCTGCGAGATGGTGACGCCATGCACGCGTATGCCTTGCCGTGCGGCATGCACGGCGAAGCCGCCCCAGCCGCACCCGATCTCGAGCACGCGCATGCCCGCGCGCAGGCCGAGCGAATCGACGATGCGCTGATACTTCGCCGTTTGCGCGTCGGCGAGCGAACGCTGCGTGTCGCCGTCGAAGCATGCGCTCGAATACGTCCACGTGTCGTCGAGCCACAACCCGTAAAAGTCGTTGCCGAGATCGTAGTGCGCGTGGATGTTGCGGCGGCTGCCGGCCCGCGTATTCATCCTCAGCCGGTGACGCAGCGCGTACCAGACGCGTGCCAGGCGGCCACCGGTCACCGTCTTCGCGATCACCGGCTGATTGCGGATCGCGAGGCGCAGCAGCGCGACGAGTTCGGGCGTGTCGATCCAGCCGGCGCGATACGCTTCCGCGAATCCGATGTCGCCCGCGCGCAGGATCGCACGGCACGCCCGCCAGTCGCGGACCTGCAGCGTCGCGGCCGGCTGGCAGTGCGGATCGCCGAACACATGCTGCGCGCCTTCGGGCGTTACAAGCGTCAGGTGGCCGTCGCGGATTTGTCGTAGAAGCGCGATGAACAACCGGGCCGAGAGCGGCATCGCCGGTTGCGATGCGGGAGACAGCAGGCGCAGCAAGGTCATGGACGAGCCTCGTGATCGGACATCGCCGAGCGGCCGCGTGGCGACGCGCCCGGCGAACGGGACAATGGCGAATCGGCAGCGGCAGAACGGCCGGGGGGCGTCTTGCCATAGAACGGCACGCGCGCGAGCCACAGCCGCAGCGCTTGCCAATGAATGCGAATGACGACGTTGATCGCGTTCAGCGGCTGCCGGGCCAGCGCGCGCCATGCGCGTGCCGCCGTCAGCGGCGCAGACCGCATGCCGATTGCCGTGCGCAGCAGCAGACCGTCGTCGTCGCGATAGTCGATCGCCACGCTCAGATGGTCGCCGCACTGACGCACGCGAAACGCGTAATCGCCGACGATGTCGCAAAACGGCGAGACATGAAACGTCTTGCGGCAGACGAGCACGGTGTCGGCGTCGATCGGTGCGTGACGCATCGCACTCAGCAGGTAGCCGTGGTGCGCACCGAACGTGTTGCGCACATCGGCGTACAGCGCGCGCAGCCGGCCCGCGCGGTCGTAGCAGTACCAGAAGCTCACCGGATTGAATGCGTAGCCGAAGATGCGCGGGATCGTCTGCAGCCAGATCGGGCCGTCGGCGGGAATGCCGGCGCGCGCGAGGACATCGCGCATCCACGGGCCGAGCGCGCGGCCGTCGCGCGGGCCGTAGTCGCGGGAAGCGAGCGCAAGCGGGGCCCGGCGATCGATGCCGAACCAGCCGACGTCGATCTCGTCCAGCCGCTCGACGTCGCAGCAGACCTGGAATATCGGGTACGCGAACGCATGGCGCACCGGCCGCAGCCGTTCATGCATCACGGTGCCGACGAGCAGCCGGGCGGCCGTGCCGTCGCGGGCAAAGGGCGCGTTCATGGGCGAGCCCAGGACGGCGCGATGCCGAAGCTGCGGGCGACGCGCAACGCCGATTTCAGTCCATCCTCATGGAACCCGTAGCCCGTCCACGCTCCCGCAAACCACGTATTGCGCCGCCCTTGCAGCATCGGCAGGCGATGCTGCGCATCCACGGCCGCGAGATCGAGCAGCGGGTGTTCGTAATCGTAGCGGCCGAGCTGGGTGTCGGGCGCGGGCTCGTCGACCGGATTCAACGTGACGACGACCGGCGAGCGGAACGGCAACGGCTGCAACTGGTTGAGCAGGTAGCTCACGCACACCGGCGATTCGCCGCCCGTGCGCCTCGGCCGGCCGCCCAGATAGTTCCATGCCGACCACACGCGCCGTCGGCGCGGCAGCAACGCGGTATCGGTATGAAGCACCGCGACGTTGTGCTGGTAACGCACGGCGCCGAGCACGTCGCGCTCGGCCTTGCTCGCATCCGCGAGCAGCCGCAGGCTGGTCGGCGCATGGCACGCGAGCACGATCGCGTCGAAACGCTCGTGACCGGCCGTATCGGTCGCCACCGTCACGCCCGCGTCGTCGCGCCGTATCGCGCGGACCGGCGTATTCACGCGCACGTCGTCGAGCGTCGCGGCGATGCGCTCGACGTACTGCCGCGCGCCGCCCGCGACGGTGCGCCAGGTCGGCCGGTTGTTGACCTGCAACAACGCGTGATTCAGGCAGAAGCGCAGGAACGTCGCCGCCGGAAACCGCAGGATGTCGTTGGCCGCGCTCGACCAGATGGCGGCCGCCATCGGCAGCAGGTAGTGATGCTGGAACGATGCGCCGTAACCGCCGGCCGTGAGCAGTTCCCCGACCGAAAGACGCTGCCGGCTCGCCGATTCGAGGTGATCTTGCGCGGACGCGTTGAAGCGCAGGATGTCGCGCAACATGCCGAGAAAGGTCGGCGAGAACAGGTTGCGGCGTTGTGCGAACACCGTGTTCAGGTTGCTGCCGGCCCATTCGAGCCGGCCGCCGTCGACCGAAACCGAAAACGACATGTCGGTCGAATGGGCGGCCACGCCCAGTTCGTCGAACAGCGCGATCAGGTTCGGATAGGTCCGGTCGTTGAACACGAGGAATCCCGTGTCGACGGGGTGGCGTGCGCCGTCGAGGTCGACGTCGACCGTGTGCGTGTGACCGCCGAGATAGTCGGCGGCCTCGAACAGCGTCACACGGTGACGGCGGGCCAGCAAGTACGCGCTGGCCAGGCCCGCGATGCCCGCGCCGACGACGGCAATCCGCCGGCCGGGCAGCGACATTGTAAGTTCCGGGTGCATCGCGAATGGTCTCCGTCAGTCACAAGTGCAGGTTCGGGAATCACATGTGCTCATATACGTCGCACCGCACGCGGCGGATGCAGGCGCGGTTGTCATTCGCGATCGCCGGGCGACGCGAAGCCCGGCTTGCCGATCTGGTCGGGTGTTTGCGGCACTCGCCTGAAGCGCGACGTGTCGTAACCCATCGCATCGAGCCGGGCGAGCAGCGAGCGATAGGTGGCCTCGTCCATCGTCGGCTCGCGCGAGAAGATCCAGCCGAGCGTCTTGCCCGGGTAGCCGAGGATCGTGTACCGGTAGTCGGGGTCGACGTAGAGCGTCAGTTGCGTGACATACACCGGCCAGAACAGCCGCACGCGCCATTCGCCGCCGCCGCTGCCGGGCTTGACGGCGTCGACGAACCGGTAGTGCTTCTCGGGCTGGTCGAAGCCGCCTTTGCGGCCGACGAATGCGTCGTCGATCCGGCCGTCGTCGCGCAGGCGCCACTCGGCCCGGCTGCCGACGAAGCGGCGTTCCGCGAAATACGGGATGTTCGCGATCACGTACCAGCGGCCCATGTAGCGCGGCAGGTCGACGGGTACGGTCGACAGCGGGACGGCGGCGCGCGGATTCGGGTTCGGCGGGCTGCCCGAGCACCCGGCGGCCCCGATCGCGAGCGCCGTCACGACCGTGACGGCGATGCGGCGGACGACCCGGTATGAGATTTCGGCCCTCATGCGAGAACCCGGCGCTTGTCGAACAGATAGTGGGCGACGCCCCATTCCTGCCCGTCGGCATAGCCGAACAGCTCGGCGACCGCCATGTAGAACATCCGCCAGCGCTGGAACCAGATGCGGGCGTCGGCGCCGTAGACCGTCTCGAAAATCGGCATGATCCGGGGGCGCGCCGCATCGAGCGACGCGAGCCACTGATTGGCCGTGCGGGCGTAGTGAGTCCCGTCGAGCCACCATTGGCGGGCGATGCGCACGTCGTCCTGGAACCGCAGCAGCAGGTCGGCCGACGGCATCGTCCCGCCCGTGAAGAAATGGCGCGACATCCAGTCGGTGTCGTCGTGCACCGCGAAGTGATAGGCGAGCAGCTTGTGCGCGAAGATGTGCACGAAGAGCTTGCCGTCGTCGTGCATCCAGCGCGCGATTTTGGCGAGCAGTTGCCCGTAGTTCTTCATGTGCTCGAACATCTCGATCGAGAGCACGCGGTCGAAACCGGCATCCTCGGGATCGAAGTCGAACTCCACCACGTTGCCGGTCACGATGCGCAGATTCGTCAGCCCGCGCTGCGCCGCGCACCGCTCGATGAAGTGGCGTTGACCGTGCGAATTCGACAGGCCGACGATCTGCGCGGCCGGGTAGCGCTCGGCGAGCCAGAGCGACAGCGAACCCCAGCCGCATCCGAGGTCGAGAATGCGCTGGCCGTCCTCCAGCCTGGCGCGCTGCGCGTACAACGCCAGCATGGCTTCTTCTGCTTGCGACAGCGTTTCGTCGCCGCACGGGTAATAGCCGCACGAATATTTGAGCCGCGGGCCGAGATGGGCCTTGAAGAAGCTGCCGGGCACTTCGTAATGCTGCGTGTTCGCCGCGAGCGTTTCGATTGCGATCGGACTCGCGCCCAGTTCACGCACCAGCGTGTCGTAGGCCGCCGCGCGCCGTTCGCCGTCATACGCGTGTTCGTCGCGCAGGCGTTGCCGCATGAGCGAGCGCATGCCGGCCCGGATCAGCCGGTCCGGCAGCCAGCCGCGCTCGCAGCAGCGGATCAGCCAGGCGTCGTTGGGTGCCGCCGCCGAGGCCGGCGACGGTTGCGAGGTGGTAGCGGTCATGATCGCGTGCTCCGGTCTTCAGGGTGATCGGATCGAGTGGGGAAAGGGCCGGGCGCCGGCCTCGGAGGCCACGGAACGATGGCGCTGGTCGTGCGCATGTACTCGCGGTAGCCCGGCCGGCTTTGCACCAGACGCGCTTCGAGCAGCGGCAAGCCGGATACCTTGAGCAGCAGCCATGCCATCAGGAGTGGCGGGAACAGCGTCAGCCAGCCCCACGGCATGCCGATCGCCAGCGCCGTGTAGGCGAGCCAGTGCACGCACTCGAAAAAATAGTTGGGGTGCCGCGAATAGCGCCACCAGCCGGCGCGACAGACCTGGCCGCCGTGGTCGGGATCCGCGAGAAACCGCTTGAGTTGCCGGTCGGAGGCCGTCTCTCCGGCGACGGCGGCGATCCAGATCGCCACTGCCGCGGCAATCGCGAACCGGGACGGGGTTGCCGCGCTGTATGCGGGGATAAAGAACGCGATGGACAGCAGCATCGAGATCAGCGCCTGCAACTGGAACAGCCAGAACATGTTGCGCGGCGCGGCGTCGCCCCACTGCAGGCGGAACTGTCGATAGCGCGGGTCTTCCGGCTGCCCGCGATTGCGCCGCCACAGGTGTCGCGCGAGTCGCAGCCCCCAGATGCCGCCGCCGGCGGCGACGAGCGCACGATTCAATTCCGGGCCGGAAGCCAGCACGGCGACGAACACGGCTACGCCGCCGAGCGTCGCGGCCCAGACAGGATCGATCATCCCGGCGTTCCGGGAATGCAATTGGGCAATCCATACCGCCGTGAAGGACAGGATCAGTCCGACGAAGGCGAGGAGGGCAACGACGACGGCGGGCATACGGGCTCCGAGGGCGCGATATCCCTCTATACGGAGCGGTCGACCGATCGGATGCAGACGGATGCGACGAGATGCGCGATCTCGTCGATAGAGACGGCAGCGGGCGGCACGCCGCCTCCCTTTACGTTTGCGGGTTGAGCGCGCGTTGCGCGCGTCAAGTGGTGTGCATCGCGCCGGTGGCGAGCACCGGCCCGGTGGGTTGGCCGCTCGGCGAGCCGCCGCGAGGCTCGAGCGATACGGCGAGCACCGCGCGTGCATCGAGTCGCGCGACGATCGCTTGCGGCAGCGTCATCGACGCCGGTGCGTTCGACGAGAATACGCCGAGCGAGATCGGCTTCGCATTTGGCGGAATCAGCCAGAGCTCCGTCGAGCGGTCAGCGGCGATCGGTGGCGTGTTCGCGGGCACCACGACCATCCGGGCACGCTGCAAGTCGACCGTGGCGGTCCACCGTGCGACGCCATCCGCTTGTGCCAGCGTGGCCGCCATGTAGTGGCTGTCTTCGGCAGCGGGGCGCGGCGGCGCTTCGCCCACCCGGATCACGTTGACCGTGAGCAGTCCGAGCGCCGCCACGCTCGCGCCCATGCCGACCCAGCGCCACAGTCGCAGGCTGTTCCACCATCCGTCGGATGGCGCAGCGCTGCGCGGGCGCGGCGGCGGAATGAAGCCCAGTTGGTGCTGGATCCTCGTCCAGGTTCGCGCGGGCGGGTCGACGGGCGTGACGTCGTCCGCGAGCGGGGCGAGGTGGCGCTGCCAGCGCTCGAGTGTGGCTTGCAACGCCGGGTCGCGCGCGGCGGCCTGCTCCAGCTCGCGGCGCGCGTCTGCGTCGAGCACGCCGAGCGCGTATTCCGCGCAGCGCAATTCGGGATTGTGATCGGCCGGCGTATTCATTGCTCCAGGCACACCTTCAGCTGCATCAGGCTGCGCCGGATCCAGCTCTTCATGGTTCCGAGCGGCACACGCAGTCGCGCTGCCAGCTCACTGTAGGTCGCGCCGCTGAAGAAGGCCTCGCGCACCGCGCGGCCCTGCTGCGAATCGAGTTGCGCGAGGCATCGCTCGAGGCGCAGGCGCTCCTGCGAGGCCTCCGCCAGCGCGGCGGGCGTCGGATCTTCGGCGGGAAGCTCCAGCGCCTGTTCGTCGTCGAGTTGCGCGTCGCGATGCTGCCGCAAGCGGTCGATCGTCTTGTTGCGCGCTAGCGTGATTAGCCACGTCATCGCGCCGCCGCGCGCCGGGTCGAACGCGTCGATGCGTCGCCATGCGGTCGTGTAGACCTCCTGGAGGAGATCCTCGGCTTCCCCATGATCGTGAAGCATGCGCACGATTGTCCCGAACACCCGCGACGCGGTCAGCCGGTACAACTCCGCGAAAGCCGCCTGGTCGCCGGTTGCTGCCTGAAGCATCACCCGGTTCAGATGTTCGCGGCGCGCGACATCCGCATCGGCATCGCGCGAAGGGGCTGTCTGATCGAAGCCGCTGGCACCGCTTGGCGTGTCGCTCATGCAAAGTGGATGGCGCGGACCGCCATGATGTGAATGTCGAGCGAAATATAGCACTCTCGGATGCATGTGATTGAACGATCGGTGGCGCGCCCGCTGCACGTTGTGCAGCGCAGCGCCCGCTGTGATCTCTTCAACCAGATACGAGCGACGCGTCCGCGCGGATGCAGGCAGCCGCAACGTGCGGCGAATGCGGCCGACTACCGTCGGTTGCGTGCACAATGACCGGGTTTCGTGTCTGGAGAGTCATTCAATGAAGCGAAGTATCGTTGGCCGAACGGTGTGGGCGGCGGGAGTGATCGTGGCGGGCGCCGCCCTGGTGCTGGCGGGATGTGCAGGCCTCGCCGGCGGGCCCAGCGGGAATGCACACGTTCCGCAACCCGCGAAATCCGTCGATCTCGATCGCTACGTCGGCAGATGGTACGAGTTCGCGCGGTATGAAAACCGCTTCGAGCGCGGATGCGACGGCGTGACGGCCGAGTATGCGAAGCGGGAAGACGGTCTCATCGGCGTGCGCAATACCTGCCACGAAGGCGGGCCGGACGGCCGCGCGCGAAGCTCCGACGGGCGCGCAAAGATCGTGGCCGACAGCGGCGGCGCAAAGCTGAAAGTGTCGTTCTTCGGGCCGTTCTTCTTCGGCGATTACTGGGTGCTCGATCGCGCCGACGACTACTCATGGTCGATCGTCGGTGAACCGTCGGGTCGGTTCCTGTGGATCCTGACGCGCGATGCGAAGCCCTCCGCTGAACAGGCCGCGGCGCTTGTCGAACGGGTTCGGACGCTCGGTTACGACACGACGATGTTGCGGCGCACTGCGCATTAGGGCGACCGCACACAACACGCGTGCACGGCGCCATCGGGCCGGGAACAACGCCGAGCTCCGCGTATGCCCGCAGCCGTGGCCGATGGCGACGGCGAAAGGCGGGATATCGCCGATGGAGTACACGTGATGGTGTCGATACCCGTCAACGTGGAAGGCGTCTGCATTGACGCCGTTAGACTCGCGCGTGGGGAGGGGCGATACAAACCGGCGTGCGCGCTCCCGCTCTCGCTCCGAGAGGCGGATCGTTGTGCACGCCCGATGCCAGGCATCGGGCGCGAACAGTCGGTGGACTAGATCTGAGCGCGGTCGCGCGAGTTCACGGCGACCACCGTGGGCGATTCGGCTAGCGGGACGAAACGTCGGGCGGTGCCGTCCAGCGCATCGATGCCGCCCGTCTCGATGTCGTAGACCCAGCCGTGCAGGTTTAGGCGTCCTCGCTCCAGTGCAAGCGCGACTGAAGGGTGGGTGCGCAGGTTCGCCAGTTGCGCGATGACGTTTTCGCGCACGAGCCCGTCGAGTTTTGCGCGCGGCGTGTCGTATTCGTGCGCGGCGTTGATGACTCGCGCGGAATCGGCATGACGCAGCCAGTTCGCGACGGCCGGCAGATGGTCGAGGCAGGTGCAGCGCGAAATCGCGCCCATCGCGCCGCAATCGGAGTGGCCGCAGATCACGATATCCCGAACGCCGAGAACGGCGACCGCGTATTCCACGGTGGCGGAAACACCGCCGGGTTCCGGGCCGTACGACGGCACGATATTGCCCGCATTGCGGATCACGAACAGTTCGCCCGGCTCACGCTGAGTGAGCAGCTCAGGTACGACACGGCTGTCGGAGCACGTGACGAATAGCGCCTTGGGGTTCTGTGACGTGGCGAGTTGCTTGAAAAGCGCCTCACGTTGCGGGTAGATGTCGCGTTGAAAACGCAAAAAACCATCGATGATGTCTCGCATGCTCGCTCCAAAACTTCAGACGTATGATCAGCGCAGTTGCAAGCAGGGGTCGCCTGGTATCCGACCCAGGAGAACGAATATTCGTTCAATTTGACATAATTAACACTCTCGTCGGAAGCGCTTGTAGTGGCTAAGTTGAAACGTCCACTTCTCGTTTATCAGGGACGGACCGGCTTCGCCGCCGGCGTAGAACCGGTCCGTCACTCGTCACTCTCGTCTTTCTGTCTTAATTGAAAGGCGGCCGACCCGGTTGCCACGTTTGGTGTGATCGCCGTGGGCTGTCGCATCTAGATGGACCCAGAAAATGTAATCAAAGCCCCGTTCCTCGAGGCGCTCGAACTGTTCCTCAGCTGCGGCAAGCTTCAGCAGGCATTGGGCTTGCCAATCCAACCCGACCACGAACCATTTCCACGAATTGTTCCACCCGCGCCACAGGATGGCGCCGGCGCTGCAATGATCGTGTGCAAACTTCTGGATCCGTCTGTCGACCACTTTTGCATCGTCACGCGAAATGGAGCCAGATAGGCGGATCGAGACTGTGCTCGCCGCATCGTCACGCGCGAGATAAACGTCGGCAATGCCGCCCAAGTGCCGGCGAACGCTTTCGAGATGTTCGAGCTCCATATCTGCATCCACTGGCATCGCGCCGCACAATACATATTCGCCCTTGTCTAGGGCATCTTCGATCTCCATGATTGTCACTCCATTGATGTTTCGCCGGACAGGTCAAGCGGCTGGCTCGATGCTCCGGCGTGGGACACTCGGCCAGCGGCCACGCAACGGCGTGCTGCCGTGCTGGGCATTCGGCAGAAAAGTCAGGAGTCGCCATCCCCTGTCGATGCGCAACGTTCTAGTCTGCGTGTCCAGTTGAGCGAATCTCGGGAGAGGTCGATATGGCGGTCAAGGCCGAGCGGCAAGAATGAAACGTCGCCGGCCCAGTTCCTTGTGAAAATTGCAGCGGCGCTCGCATGTTTCTGCGCAAAGTCGGCAAGCACTTGCTCGACTGCAAACCATTCGTTCGGTAATAGTGCGCCGGCGAGGCAGATGACTAGACAGCGCGCCACGGTGTCGGTGGCAAAATAAAAGTCAGCATCAACGTGTTCGGTCAACTTGTTGGCGAGGTTCTCGGCGTGCGCATGGCGAAATTGGGCACGGACCGGTAGCGCGCCACGGAGTATGTAGTTGACCATGATTTCCTCCGGACCGATTCTCCGCTCGCGTGAGTAGAGCGCAGTGGCGCCTCGCTCGACAGCGTGCGGTAACATCGAGAAGCCAAATGGTATGACGAGATTAGTACTCGTTTGTACCTCTGTCAACCAGAAAAACATGACAAATGGATGATTTTCCGACACGCCTCAAGCAGGAACGCAAGCGCATGCGCTTGACTCAGCCCGAATTCGCAGAGCTGGGTGGGGTTCATAAGCAGGCCCAGTTTCATTACGAGCGAGGGACCCGCCGACCGAACTCCAATTACCTCGTCGGGCTGGCGTCTGCCGGCGTGGATGTGTACTACCTGCTTACTGGGCGGGTTGCGACGCTTGCATCGACCGTCGAGGAACAGCAGATCTTGTCTCGATACAGGGCTCTCGACGCAGATCAGCGCATTGCAGTGCTGGCGCTTATAGACACCATGGGTGTATCAACACACCGTACGAAACAGAACGGTGAGTCGAAGGGCGGCTAAGAGGGCCGTACGACGAGACGCGCGACCTGTAGACGAGATCGGGCCCCACGTAAGGCCGATGACTCTCCTGCTGAAGCAAGCCGCGTCAACGGTCCTCCCTAGCAACGACGACTGGCTTTTTTGACGCAACCGTCCGCCACCGCGCACCACTATGATGGTGGCGGGTCTCGTTGGATGTAGACGCCTTCGGTGGCGGTACTTCATGCGATGGCGCGGGCCCGATGTATTTCCTAATGTGTGCCGCTGGCCATTGACATACGTTATCAGAGGGGTGATCCGGCTATTGCAAGACTGAGGTACAGCCGGACGGTAGCGGAACTTCCACTGGTCGCGGTGCAGCTTTCCGTCGCTCGAACTCTTATTCCGGGCAGTTCAGACGTGCATGGTGCCCAAAACCGACGCGAACCTATCCTGCTATCACTTTTGCAATGCCGTTTTTCCAGCTATCACTTTTGCAATGCCGTTTTTCCAGTGCTTCGACCGATGCTTTCGTGAGGTCCGCGCGTGGAGTCTGCGAGGTCGTCCATGCCATTTCGTTAGCCACCGGCAGAACGTCTGCTCGCGTCTTCGGTCGGTGCAGACGCTTGGTCGAGTTAAATTTGCGAGGTCGGCACTGCTAGTTCGTTCCCTTTGGCGCTACGGTTCATGCGTTCCAGGCCACGAGTCTCAGAAGGGCGCTTCCTTGCGTCGCTTCCATCCGCAGTCACAGTTGGGCCGATCGCAGCCAGATGTCGACTCACTCCCGCACCTCGGTTTGCGATGAACGGTTGATCGGTCGGTGGTCGTAAAGTTAGCCGGTGTTAGCTGAGCAGTTGGGCGGCGCGGACCAGCGCCTGCATTGCGCACACGAGGCGGCTGGCGCCAAGGAGTAGCGAGCTTTGCCCGAAGTAGTCCTGATGCGCCACGGGACCGACGTACCGGTTGACGATCCCGTTTTGAGCGAGGAAATGCGATGTATCCAAGAGCAATCCCCAGCCGTTGCCCGTATTGCGGCCGCCCCGCATTGTGCAATGCGAGCAAAGGCATGTGACGTGGACACTGCAAGAACGGCACGGTGCGATAGAAGGGCGGACGGTGATTCTCGCGTGCGCGAAATCGGGAAGCGACATGTGGAGCAACCGTAGCCCATTGTGTCGCGAGGCGGAGGCTCAGGCTCTCGAATTAGTCTGGGCGAAGTGCCAACGCGCTGCGTCGGCGTATGTCGACGACGGTGCGATCGTTTATGACGAAGCCACTGGAACAATATTTGGCGCATGCTTGCGCCGGGGATTGGGCCGTCGAAGCTGCGTGGCAAGACGCGGCTTTGAAGGTGCCGTGTGTAGATTATTGGGGCTATCCTGACGACCATCGCGGGAGCGTCCGCGTTACGCGGCACGCGTCAACCGCAAGCAGCGGACGGCGCCTGCCATTGCCGCACATAATCGATCAACGCACGCAGCTTCGGCACCATGTTGCGCCGCTGCGGAAAGCAGAGAAAGAAGCCTGAAAACGGTGGCAGGAATGCCTCCAGCAGCGGCACGAGCGAGCCGTCGTCGAAATGTGCGCGCAGGCAATCCTCGGGCGCGAACGTGATGCCGGCGCCCGCCAGCGCAAGACGCAGCATCAGGCGCAAATCGTTCGTCGTCAGTTGCGGCTCGACCGCGACGTCGAACGGGCAGCCGTCTTCCACGAACTCCCAGCGGTAAGGCGTCAGCTCTGGCGACAGCCGCCAGCTGATACAGCAGTGCCGGACGAGCTCGTCGGGGTGACCGGGCGCGCCGTACTTTTCGACGTAACCGGGCGGCCGCCGCGCGTTCGCGTTGCTCGCCGCCCAGCGGCACGGCAATCATGTCCTTCTCGATGACCTGTCCCAACCGGATCCCAGCATCGAATCCGCGCTCGACGATATCGAATTCTTCGCCCGTGACGGTCACGTCGGGATAACGCTCCGCAAAGCTCGCCAGCAACGGGCCCAACAGGAAGGGCTCGGCAATCGACGTGGCCGTGAGCCGAAGGTGGCCGCGCGGCGCGTCGCTCGTGTCCGTTGCATCGAGCGCGCTGCTGATGTCGACGAGCGGCCCCTCCAGCGACTGCACCAACTGCGTACCCGCGTCGGTCAGTTGAACCGACCGCGTGGTGCGCACCACCAGCGCGACGCCGAGCGTGTCCTTGAGCCGCCGGATATCCTGGCTGACTGCGGAACGGGTGACGCCCATCCGGTCGGCCGCCGCGCGGAACTTCCGTTCCTTGGCGACGGCGAGGAGCAGCGGCGGAAGATTCAGGTCCATATCATTGTCCAGTGATGCTAACGAGCCCATTCAGTATTCACCATCTACAAGCGACAGAGAAGTGGCGATATCGTCCTGTCATCGAAACAGGAGGTGTCATGGACAAAGTCATTCTCATCAAGGGCGCATTCGCGGCGGGCGCGCTTGCGATCGGCGGAGGATTCGCCACGGTGAGTTGCGGCATCTGCCCGGCCACACCACCACGCGGCGCAGTCCAGACCACCTGCGACGGCGGCAACGGCTTCACGCGCGTCAGGTGATCCTCCGGTCGAGCGCCTGCAGATAGTAGTAGCGAACCGGTATGAAGCGTGTATCGAAACCGGCCACGGACAGGAATGCATCGAAGTGCTGACCATTCGTGATTTCGTAGAACGACAACTGGCTGCGTGCGCGGTCGGCGAGGCTGTTCTGCGCGAGGTAGGCGCGCGACGCACGCGAACGGAGCGAACCAGAGCATAGGAGTGAATAACGTCTTTTATTCGAACACGCTGGCGCGGACGTCGGCCCGGTATTACGTGATCGACAACTGTCCGTGATGCGGGACGGGCAGGCAGGTTTTCCGTGCCGACGAATGCGTCGGCGTCGTGTGAAGCGCCGATGCAGGACAGGACCGCATCGCGTCTCGACGAGCGGGACGGTGGCGCGACATCGCCTTCCCCCGAACTTTCTCGGCTCTTTCTCATATCTTTCACAAACTAACTATATCGTACGCGCTTTCTCGACACTCCACGGGAACCGCCCAGTCATGTCAGCGCATCGCCGGATTGCCTTGCACACCTTCGCTATCGCCGTTTCGGCAGCCTTCGTTGTCGCGGCTTGCGGCGGAGACGACGTCGACAGCAACCAGCCGCCGTCGGTTGTCGCGCAACTGCCGGCAGCACCCGCGGACCCCGATTTCGTGGACAGCGCCCCGGTTCAGGCATCGGTGCCGGCGTTCGTCGACAACACGGCGACCAACCAGCGCGGCGATGCGCGTTACGCCACAATGAGCATGAACGCCGGCGTGCGCGTCTTGAACGGCTTCCGTGCGCTGTGGCAGCCGCTGACCGACCTCGTCGATGCCGGGACGAGCGCACCTGCGGCCGGCGGTTTTCCGGCGGTGGCGCCGTCGCTGTGGACTGGTCTTCCGAACGACGGTACGCCGGGCGGGACGGCGCTGAACCAGGCCGTGCTGAACGCGAATGTCCAGTATGTGGTCGACGCGACGTCGCAGCGTACCGCCGCGCAGGCCGAGGCCGCGTACTACGACGACCGCCGCGGCAAGGGCTATAGCGTGTCGGACGGCATGGGGCCGCTCACCGACGCGTGGCGCGGCGCAGCAGACGACGAGCATCACGTCGGTGCCGGCCGACGCGACGACGAAGCTCTACAACGATACGGGCAACAACACCGGCGTCGGCGGCAGCGCGAATACCGGGTTCGGTTCCGTCGTCGATTTCATCAATACGATGGGAAACAACGGCTCGACGGAGCCGGCGAAACGCTTCTACAAATATGCGCGTCCGTATCGGTGGAGCACGAGCGTCGTCGTCGCGCCGACGCTCGTACCGGCAGAAAGCACCACGCCGGCCACGGACGGCGGTTTTCCGAGCGGGCATTCCGCGGAAGGCATGCGTGACGCGCTCGCGATGGCGTACGTGATTCCCGAGCGTTTCCAGGAAATGATCAGCCGCGGGCTCGAACTCGGCGAGAACCGCATCCTCGCCGGCATGCATTCGCCGCTCGACGTGATCGGCGGCCGGATACTTGCCCAGGCGGTGGTGGCGGCGAACCTCGTCGATCCGGCCAACGCGACGCTCAAGCAGACGGCCTTCCAGCAGGCGCATGCAACGCTGTATTCGCTGACCCGCACCACGCCGGCCACGTTCCTGGCCGCCGCGCATGCCGGTACGGCGTCGAGCGACCGCTTTGCCGACCCGGCCGCCAATCGGGCCAATTACGCGCGCCGACTCACGTTCGGCTTCGCGCCGATCGGCACCACCACCAACGGCGCAGTCGTGCCGAAGGGGGCCGAAGTGCTGCTCGAGACGCGTCTGCCGTATCTAAGCGCCGACCAGCGACGCGTCGTGCTGAAGACGACGGCGCTGGCGTCCGGTTATCCGCTGCTCGACGACGCCGAGGGATGGGGCCGGCTCAACCTGTTCGCCGCCGCGGACGGGTACGCGAATTTTGCCGGCAACGTCAGTGTGACGATGGATGCTTCGCTCGGCGGATTCAATGCAGCCGATACCTGGCGCAACGATATCGGCGGCGACGGCAAGCTGACGTTCGCCGGCACGGGCGCGCTGACGCTTGCCGGCGCGAACACCTATCGCGGCGGCACGGAAGTGCGGGGCGGAACGCTCGCGGCGGGATCGCCGCAGGCGTTCGGTGCCGGCGACGTCTATGTCGGCGGCGGCACGGTGGCGATCAAGGCCGCGGCGCGCGTGAACATCAACGGCCGCTACACGCAGTTGAAGGGCGGTACGCTGGAACTCGACCGTGGCGCCGGCGACGCCGGACGACTCGCTGTGGCAGGGATGACGACGCTTGCCGGCGGCACGCTGCACGTCCGGTTCGCCGCGGGTCTCGCGCCGCAGGTCGGTGACGTCGTTTCGCTCGTCGACAGCAGCCAACTTCAGGGGCGCTTCGATTCGGTGGTCGTGGACGGGTACAACGCCACCGCGCTTTACAGCGCATCGGGCATATCGGTTCGTATCGACAAGTAGGGGCGGGCGGCGCATCGATGCAGTGATCCGGACGGCGGTTGCCCGCCGGAGCATGCATCGCGCCTTCGTCGTTGGCCGCGGCTGTCGGCTGCGGGTTCGACGACCGCCGCCAGGGTCATCGACGAAACGCGAGCTTCAGTATTGGCGGCGCGCTTGCGCGGATACCGCGTGCATCGAGCATGATCGCGCACGCACGTCGGTAGCCGCGCCACTGATTCGAACGCCGGGTCACCCGGCGTCGTCCGACAGCGCGACGGGCGCGTCGTATGGATGGTCGCGCGCTGCCGCGGCCTCGTGACGCCCGCGGGAAGCGACGTCGGCCCCGAGCGCGTGGAGAATCGATCGGCCCTTCTTCGTCAGGTACGCGCGCTGGCGGCCGGGCGCGCGATGTTCGAGCATGACGAGTTGCCGTTCGAGCAACGCATCGAGTTCGGCGCGGTTCATGTCGAGCTGATCCGGCGCCTGGCACACCAGCATCAGCGTCGCGAATTCATGCGGGCTTAGCATGGCCGCCTCCCGTCGCGCACGAAACCGCCACCCGCGGGCGCAACGCCGAAAAATGAAATGTGGTGCAGCATCCGTCCTGGCGTGGCGACGCGGCGGCGCGGCGGCTTCGGTCGGCCGATCACGGCGGGTTGGGCCGCGCGACGCAACGCGAATGGCTTGCGCGCGCCGCGTACCCACGCGCCGATCGACGCGAAGCGACCGGTGTCGTTGCGCGCTATCCGCAGGCCGGTCGGCAAACCCTTGACGACGCGGGCGACGCGTCGTGGTCGGCGGCCGACCTCCGGCAGCCGATCGAAGATGAAGAAAGGATCGTTCATGATTCGCTCCCGGTTGGACCTCGCACGGAGGACGAACCGGACCACGCGCTCCAGTTCGTCGATCCGCGAAAGACCTCGCTGACAAACAAATCGAAACACGCAGCGCGTAAGCCGCGGCTGCTTGAGCGATACCAAAATAGGATGGGACGCGCGGATTTCAAGCATCGTTGCACGACGATTCGCGCGGCCCGGAGCGGCGGTCGTCGAGGTCGTGTTGCCGCTCGCGACGGAGCGTCGGGAGACAGCCGCCGGTCGTGCGCGCGCCGTTTTCGCGATGAAACATTTTGTTACATATTGGGCGCGCGTCACCCTCTTGAAGCGTGCCTGCCCGCCACTATTTCGCTTTTCGCCAATCGATGGCACGCCGGCGCATCGCGGTCTTTGCGCGTGCAGGCGCCGGCGGATTCCCTTTTCCAGGTGATCTCATCGCTCAGGAGATGAAAATGCAGATTCGTCCCCTCTACGACCGGGTTATCGTCAAGCGAATCGAACAGCAGCGGACGACGGCCTCCGGCATCGTGATTCCCGATTCGGCCGCCGAACGGCCCGAGCAGGGTGAAGTGATTGCAGTCGGCAGCGGCCGGCTGCTGCAGGACGGCTCGCAGCGCCCGCTGCAGCTCCAGGTCGGCGACCAGGTTCTCTTCGGCAAATATGCAGGCCAGACCGTGAAGGTGAACGGCGAGGAACTGCTCGTGATGCGCGAAGAGGACGTCATGGGCGTACTCGAACCCGAATCGCCGGCCGCCAGGAAAGCGGCCTGAATGCCGATTCGACCGCGTCGCACGGGTGTGTACCCGGTGCGCGCGGCATCCCGTTCAACGACTGTATCCGGAGCAAGAAAATGACTGCAAAAGACGTGAAATTCCGCGATGGCGCGCGCCAGCAGATCGTCAAGGGCGTGAACGTGCTGGCCGATGCGGTGAAGGTGACGCTCGGTCCGAAGGGCCGCAACGTCGTGATCGAGCGCGGCTTCGGCGCGCCCGTGATCACGAAGGACGGCGTGTCGGTCGCGAAGGAAATCGAACTGAAGGACCGCTTCGAGAACATGGGCGCGCAGATCGTCAAGCAGGTCGCGTCGAAGACGGCCGACGTGGCCGGCGACGGGACCACCACCGCCACCGTGCTCGCGCAGGCGATCGTGCAGGAAGGCATGAAGCACGTCGCGGCCGGCATGAACCCGATGGATCTGAAGCGCGGCATCGACAAGGCCGTCGGCGCGGTACTCGACGAGTTGCGCAAGCTGTCCCGACCGATTTCGACCCACAAGGAAATCGCGCAGGTCGGCGCGATTTCCGCGAACTCGGACGACGCGATCGGCAAGATCATCGCCGATGCGATGGAGAAGGTCGGCAAGGACGGCGTGATCACCGTCGAGGACGGCAAGTCGATGGAGAACGAACTCGACGTGGTCGAGGGCATGCAGTTCGATCGCGGTTACGTGAGCCCGTATTTCATCAACGATCCCGCCAAGCAGGCGGCCTATCTCGACGATGCGCTGATTCTGCTGCACGACAAGAAGATCTCCAGTGTCCGCGATCTGCTGCCGATCCTCGAAGCGGCGTCCAAGGCCGGCAAGCCGCTGCTGATCGTCGCCGAGGACGTCGAGGCCGAAGCGCTCGCGACACTCGTCGTGAATTCGATGCGCGGCATCCTGAAGGTCGCCGCCGTCAAGGCGCCGGGCTTCGGCGACCGGCGCAAGGCGATGCTGGAAGATCTCGCGATCCTGACCGGCGCGACGGTCATCTCGGAGGAAACCGGCAAGCAGCTCGACAAGGCCACGCTGGAGGATCTTGGCAGTGCGAAGCGCGTCGAGGTGCGCAAGGACGATACGATCATCATTGATGGCGCGGGCGATGCGGCGCGCATCGACGCGCGCGTGAAGGCGATTCGCGCGCAGATCGACGAAGCGACGAGCGACTACGATCGCGAGAAGCTGCAGGAGCGTGTCGCGAAGCTCGCGGGCGGCGTGGCGGTGATCAAGGTCGGCGCGGTCACCGAAGTGGAAATGAAGGAGAAGAAGGACCGCGTCGACGATGCGCTGCATGCGACGCGCGCCGCGGTCGAGGAGGGCATCGTGCCGGGCGGTGGCGTCGCGCTGCTGCGTGCGCGCGCGGCGCTGTCCGACATCCGGGGCGCGAATGCGGACCAGGATGCCGGCATCCGGATCGTGCTGCGTGCGCTGGAAGCGCCGCTGCGCGTCATCGCGGCCAACGCGGGCGACGAACCGTCGGTCGTGATCTCGAAGGTGCTCGAAGGCAAAGGGAACTTCGGCTACAACGCGGCGACCGGCGAGTACGGCGATCTGGTCGATGCGGGCGTGGTCGATCCGACCAAGGTCACGCGGACCGCGCTGCAGAACGCGGCATCGATCGCGAGCCTGGTACTGACGACCGATGCGACCGTCGCGCAAGCGCCGAAAGAGGACGGCGCCGAGCCGGCCGCCGCGCCCGACCTCGGCTACTGACCTGCGTCGCGGGCTCGCCTGCGATCGTCGAACAGCCGCTGGCCGGAGCGGCTTTGCCCGGCGCGCGCGACAGCGGGGGGCGCGTCGCGCCGCTTTTTTCGTGTTTGCGAGACCGACCATGAAACTCGAACTTTCGATCGATTCCAGGCCGCTGCACGTCGAACTCGACGACGTCATCGCCGGCCTGCTCGCCGCGCGGCTCGGCCTGCCGCTCGACGGCGACAATCGCGGCGCGATCGGCCGCTACCTCGGCGACGCGGCCGGGCCGTGGACGCTGGATGACGACCATATGCGCAAGCGCGTGATGCGCCGCCTGATCCTCGACATTGCCGATCCGACGCTGGTCATCCAGTACCTGATGGCCGATCAGAGCGACCAGACCGAGCCCGACGAAGCCGGCGCCTGACGCGCGGCCGCACGTGCGGCGATGCATCCGGCGCGCGCGTCATGTCGCTTCGCCGGCGCGCCGGAATCCCGATCGCGCGCCAGCGCGCCCCTGCTCACGCGCCGTCCGGCTTGCCCGGCTTGCGGCCCTGAGGCGCCGGCGGCCCCGCGCCGAGTTCGGCGCCCGTCACCGGGTCGCTGTTCGGATCGGAGGCGAGTCGCTGCGCCATGGCTTCGATGGCGTCCGCCTGCTGCGCGTCGAGCATGCCTTCCGGAATACCGCTGCCGCCATCGACCGCCGGCTCGCCGGGCCGGATCTCGAGTTCGCCGCCGTGGTTCCACGGTCCGACCAGCGGCGCCGCGTCCGGCTGCATCCGGAAGTACACGTGGTCATACGGCGTCTTGGGCGGCAGCTTGCCCGGCGGGAAATTCGCGGTGATCGCATACAGCGCCTTCTCGAACGACATCTGGTGTGACACCTCGCGCGTCATCAGGAAGCCGAGCGCGTCGCGAATGTCCGGATCGTCGGTGACGTTGATCAGCCGTTCATAGATGATCTTCGCGCGTGCTTCGGCCGCGATGTTCGAGCGCAGGTCGGCGGTCGGCTCGCCGATCGTGTCGATGTACGCGGCCGACCACGGCACGCCGCCCGAATTGGTCAATGGCGCGCCCGCGCCGTACAGCACCTGCGTCACGTGGCTGTCGTTGCCGGCGCCGTGCAGCTTGCGGTACAGCTCCGCCTGTTCGTCGACCGCTTCGGCCAGTTCGCCCTTGGCGCCGCGGTTGAGCATCGCGGCCATCGAGCCGATCACTTCGAGATGGCTCAGTTCCTCGGTGGCGATGTCGAGGAGCATGTCCTTGCGGCCCGGATCTTCCTCGGTGATCGCCTGCGTGAAATAGCGCATCGCGGCGGCAAGTTCGCCCTGCGGGCCGCCGAACTGCTCGAGCAGCAGGTTGGCGAGCCCGGGATTCGGCGCGCCCACGCGCACCGTGTACTGAAGCCGTGTGTTGTGGATGAACATGGCATCTCCGTGGAAAAGGGTTGCGCGACATTCGCCGGCTCGAATCAGCACGATTCGATCCCACGGCCGACGATCCCGGGCATGCGCGATGCTGTCCGGTGCGGGCTGTGCGCGAGCGGCATGCCGTGGATGACGGCATCGTTCGCTGCACGACACGCGTGCGTCGGGCAACGGGTATCGGTCTGTCCGGCGTCGGCCGGCGCGGCGCGACGGAACCGCGATCGGCTCGCGGCGGGGCTGCTTTCCGCGGGCGCAGCGGCCGGCCGGCGACGCAACGGCGCGACATGCGACAAGGGCCGAGACGGCGGCGGCGCGAGCACGCGTCGCGTAGCCCGCCCCCCTCGTCGCCGGATTTTCAAGCGGTTGTCATTTCGGCTGCATAGCCCGTGTCGCGCCGGCACGGAGGCGGTGCGGCACGGTGTGTCGGCGGTACGCGGGATGGATCGCGCGGGGGGCGCACGATGCCGCTTTCGTGAAGGAGTACGGATGGCGACGCTCGACAGGAACGCGGCGACGGAGCGCACCGCGACGGACATGCGCGAGGGGTTGGCCGGCCGGCGGCGCGGGCCGCTGGCGGCGCTGTCGTTCGCGGGGCCGGCGATCGTCGCGTCGGTCGCGTATATGGACCCCGGCAATTTCGCGACGAACATCCGGGCCGGCGCGCAGTTCGGTTACACGCTGCTCTGGGTCGTGCTGATGGCGAACGGCATCGCGATGTTGTTCCAGTCGCTGTCCGCGAGGCTCGGCATCGTCACCGGCCGCAATCTCGCGGAGCTCTGCCGCCCGCATTTCCCGCGGCCGGTGGTCGTCGGCATGTGGGTCGCGAGCGAGCTGGCCGCGATGGCGACCGAGCTGGCCGAATTTCTCGGCGGCGCGATCGCGCTGTCGCTGCTGTTCGACCTGCCGACCTTCGCCGGAATGTTCGTGATGGCGCTCGCGACCTACGCCATCCTGCTGGCCGACCGGAACGGGTTCCGGCCGATGGAAATCGCCGTGGGCGTGTTCGTCGGCGTGACCGGTCTCTGCTATCTCGCCGAGATGTTCATTGCGCCGGTCGCGTGGGCCGAAGTCGGCTGGCATGCCGTCGTGCCGGAATGGCCGCGCGGCGACGCGTTGACGGTGTCGGTCGGCATCGTCGGCGCGACGATCATGCCGCATGCGCTGTTTCTGCACTCCGGGCTCACGCAGCGACGCGCGTCGGGGCTCGATCGCGCGCGGCGCCGGATGATGGTGCGGTTCTCGGATCGGGAGGTGGTCGTCGCGCTGTCCGTCGCCGGCGCGATCAACATGGCGATGATCGTGATGGCGAGCGCGGCGTTTCATGCCGGCCATCGCGATGTCGCGGAGATCGAAACCGCGTACCGGATGCTGACGCCGTTGCTCGGCCCGGCCGCCGCGACCTGTTTCCTCGTGTCGCTGATGAGCGCCGGCATCTCGAGTTCCGTCGTCGGCACGATGGCCGGACAGATGATCATGCAGGGCTTCGTGGGGTTCCGGATTCCGGTCTGGCTGCGCCGGCTCGTCACGATGGCGCCCGCGTTCGTCGTCGTCGGGATGGGCGTGGATTCGATGCAGGCGCTCGTGATCAGCCAGGTCGTGCTGTCCGTCGTGTTGCCGGTACCGATGCTGGCGCTGGTGTACTTCTGCGGCCGACGTGACGTCATGGGCGCGTTCACGAGCGGGCGCATCGCGCGCTGCGCAGCGCGCGGCGCGACTGCCGTCGTCGTCGTGCTGAATGTCGTTCTGCTGGCGCGGCCGGTCGGCGCAATCGTTGCACGGTTGGGCGGCAACTGAACGGCCGGTGCGTTAGCGCCCGGGCAAATGTGGCGGCCCAGGTTGCCCGCGACGCCGCGCGAGCCGGATGACGGCCGGCGCGCCGGCGTGCGGGTTCAGCGCGCTTTCAGCATTTCGTCGGCGAGCCGGTAGGCGCTGACCGCGCGCTTCGATTCGTAGTCGGCGATCGTCGACACGTTGCGCCCGGCGTCGCGCGACAGCAAGCCCTGCAGCGCGGCGGCGGCAAAGAAATCGCGCAGGTCCGGGGTCGTCGATTTCGGCTCGGGCGGAACGGCTTCGACGAGCGGCCCAGCCTTCCAGAAAACGGGCGATGGAGTGGCTGCTCTGGCTACGGCGGCAGTTTGCTTGATGCTCACATCCTGCGAAAACGGCGTCATTTCTTCCCCTTCGATCCAGTATCTGTTGGCGAAGCAGCGTAATGTCCCCGACTGCATGAGCGAGCATCGTGTCGTTGTGTTGTGAGCGGTACTAACCGCTTGATCGACGCGAATATTCGCTGGTAATACGGAATTCGTCAAAGAAAATAAATTAGGTCCGCGCCGTCGACGGATGAGCACGATTCGTTCCCGCTCGCGGTCGTGGAGCGGCATCGCGTCTTGCGGACCGATGGGGATGGTATGTCGGCACGAATGACGTTCCGGTGACACGCCTGCGCGCAGGCGCGGCGGTCCTGCACGGCATCCTGACGGCGGTGTAGGCGACATCGCAGGCGAGATGAAAGCGGGCGAGGCATCGTTGCGGGACGGAGCCGAGCAGGTGCAGTCGTTTCATCGCTCGGGTTCCCGCTGTCCCGCGCGCACACGCCGTCGGTGATCCGCCGCATGGGGGATCGCAAGCCCTTGGTCAGCGGCGGTCCGGCGCTTGCCGGTGCCGTACAATGCGCACGGAGGCGCAGGGGAAGCATCACGGAGGAGCGTGGGACGCCCCGACCCGGACGAGGGCGATGCGACCCGGTATCGATCGGCGGTCGGCACACGATGCCCCACAACACCATCAGGAGAATTCAATGGCACGGCAAGCGCCTGCGCGCAAGGAGCGGCTTTCATCGCCCGCCACGTTGAAGAGCGATCTGTCGTTTCCGGTCGTGGGCATCGGCGCATCGGCAGGCGGTACGACGGCCTTGCAGACCTTTTTCGAGAGCGCGCCGACGGGCATGGACATGGCGTTCGTCGTCGTCGTCCATCTCGCGCCGGAACAGGTCAGCCACATGGACAGCGTCCTGCAGCGCACGACGGGCATGCCGGTGCATCAGGTGACGTCCACGGTGCCGATCGAAAAGAACCACATCTACGTGATCGCGCCGGGCATGCAACTCGAGATGTCGGACGGCTGCCTTCGCTGTCATAGCCGGGGCCAGTCCGATGATGCCCCATTCACGATCGACCACTTCTTTCGGACGCTGGCGGACGCGCACGACTGGCGCGCGATCGGCATCGTGATGTCCGGGCACCGGCTCCGACGGCGCGGCGGGCTTGAGCCGCATCAAGGAGGCGGGCGGCATCACGCTTGCGCAGACACCGGATGACGCCGAGTATGCGGAGATGCCGCAGCACGCGATTGCCATGGCGCGCGTCGATATCGTGCTGCCGGCGGCCGACATGCCGCAACGGTGGCTCGAACTCTGGTCGAATGCGCGCCGCATCGAGCAGCAAAGCGTCGAATTCGCGCAATCGCTGCACCACGTCGATCGGCCGACGGTCAACGATCCGGAGCGGGCGCTTTCCGACATTCTGATGCACCTGCGGGTACGCACCGGCCACGATTTCCGGCTGTACAAGCGGGCGACCGTGCTGCGGCGTATCGAACGGCGCATGCAGGTCAACGGCCAGCGCGATCTCCTCGCGTACCGGGATTTCCTGCGTGCCGCGCCGGAGGAAGCAAACGCGCTGCTGGCGGACATGCTGATCGGCGTGACCCAGTTCTTCCGCGATCGCGAAGCGTTCGATTTCCTCGAACAGGAAGTGATCGGCTCGTTGTTCGCGTCGGAATCCGGCGAGGAGCAGGTGCGCGTGTGGGTAGCCGGATGCGCGACCGGGGAAGAGGCGTACTCGATCTCGCTGTTGCTGGCGCGGGCGCGCGAGGCCGCGATGTCGAGCCAGGCCATCCAGGTATTCGCGACCGATATCGATGAGGCGGCGATCGTCCGCGCGCGCACCGGCTCCTACCCGCTTTCGATCGCGAGCGACGTGCCCGCCGCGCTGCTGCAGCGGTATTTCACGCGGGACGGCGCACATTACGTGATCGCCAAGGCGGTGCGCGAGCGCATTCTGTTCGCCGCGCACAGCCTGCTGCGCGATCCGCCGTTCTCGCATCTCGACCTGATCTCGTGCCGCAACGTGCTGATCTATCTGGAGCGGGCGGTGCAGCGGCAAATCCTCGAGCTGTTTCATTTCGCGCTGCGTCCGAACGGCTACCTGTTCCTCGGCACCGCGGAATCGGCCGACGCGGCGGACGATCTGTTTGCCGTCGTGGACAAGAAGCGCCGGATTTACCGCGCCCGCGTCGTCACGCATCGCGCGAAGCCGGTCACGGGCTTTCCGCCGCTGTTCCAGGCCGAGTCCGGTGCATCCGACGAGCGGGCCGCGCCGCAGCCCCCGCTGCGGGTGCCGACCAGCCCGGCACAGCGCAATTTCTCCTATGCGGAACTGCACCAGCGCGCGCTCGAAACGTATTCGCCGCCGAGCGTCATCATCGACAAGGAATCAAACGTCGTTCATCTGTCGGATAACGCCGGCCGGTTCCTCAGGCATGTCGGCGGCGAGCTGTCCAGCAACATCATGACGCTGGTGCTGCCGGATCTGCGGCTCGATTTGCGCACCGCGATTTTTCGCGCGCTACAAACGGGCACGAGCGTGGAAGCGCGCCGGGTCAAGTGGGCGCACGACACGCGCGTATCGTGGATCAACATGACGGTCCGGCCGTTCCACGACAAGGTCGCGAATGCGGAATTCCTCCTCGTCGTGTTCGACGAGGTGGCCGGCCGCATGACCGAGGAGGATCAGGCCGAGACGAGCGGGCAGGATCCGGTGCTGGCTCAGCTCGAACAGGAGCTGCAGCACAGCCGCGAGCAACTGGCGACGATCATCGAGCAGTACGAAACGTCGGTCGAGGAACTGAAGGCGTCGAACGAGGAGCTGCAGGCGATCAACGAAGAATTGCGCTCCACGAGCGAGGAGCTCGAAAGCAGCAAGGAGGAACTGCAATCGGTCAACGAGGAGTTGACCACGGCCAACGCCGAAATGCAGGCAAGGATCGAAGACACCGCGAAGGCGAACGACGACCTCCACAACATCATCGCGTCGAGCGAGATCGCGACCGTGTTCGTCGACAAGGAAATCCGCGTCAAGCGGTTTACGCCGAACGCGACGGCCATTTTCAATCTGATCGATACGGACCTGGGCCGGTCGCTGTTCCACATTACCCACGCGTTGCGGTATCCGACGCTGGCCGACGATGTCCGGCAGTCGTTTCAGTCGCTGCGGTTGATCGAGCGCGAGATCGAGAGCGAGGCCGGCCGGTGGTATCTGATGCGGTTGCTGCCCTACCGCACGGCGGACGACCACATCGACGGCGCGGTGATCACGCTGATCGACATCACCGACCGGCATCATGCGGAAGAGGCGGCTCGCGCGGGCGAGCAGCGCCTGCGCCTGGTCGCGCAGTCGACCAAGGACTACGCGATCATCATCCAGGACGGCAACGGCGCGATCGTGAGCTGGAACGCCGGGGCGGAACGCATCTTCGGCTATACGGAAGAAGAGATGATCGGCCAGGACGTGGAGTTGATCTACGAACCCAACGATCGACAGGCGCTCGTGCCGATGCGCGAGCGCGAAGTTGCGACCCGGGAAGGCCGCGCGGACGACGAGCGCTGGCACCGGACCAAGGACGGGCGCCGGATTTTCTGCAGCGGCGTCGTTACGCCGATTTCCGATACGTCGTTCAACGGATTCGCGAAGATCGTGCGCGACATGACGCTGCGCAAGCAGAGCGACGACGCGAACCGCGAAGCGCTCGCGCGGGAGCAGGCGGCCCGCGAGCAGGCGCTCAGTTCGAATCAGCTAAAGGACGAGTTCATCGCCGTGCTGTCGCACGAGCTGCGGCATCCGCTCAACCTGATCGGCGTCAAGTCGGAAATGCTGCCGCGCCTGCCGGAGACGCGCGACATTCCCGCCGTGCGCGAAGCCGCGGATTCGATTCGGCAGGCCGTGCGCGCCCAGGCGCAGATCATCGACGACCTGCTCGATCTGTCGCGCATCCAGACCGGCAAGCTCGCGCTCGAGCTGGGCCGCGTCGACCTGACGGCGATGTTGCGCGGTATCGCCGATACCTGCGAGCGCGAGGTGCACGCGCGCGGCCTGGTCCTGAAAACGGAGTTGCCGACGGAGCCGGCCATCGCGCTCGCCTATCCGGTGCGTTGCGAGCAGATCTTCTGGAACCTGATGTCCAACGCGCTCAAGTTCACGCAATCGCATGGCGAGATCGTCGTGCGTCTCGCGCATGAAGGGCGGATGCTGCGTGTCGACGTGATCGACGACGGGCAGGGGATCGACGGCGATACGCTGCCGCATGTGTTCGACATGTTCCGGCAGGCGCCGCGCGACCGGACCCGCGGCGGGCTCGGAATCGGGCTGGCGCTCGTTCGGCAACTCGTGGAAATGCACGGCGGCCGGATCGCCGCGGCATCCGACGGCCAGGGAAGGGGGACCACGATGACGGTATGGCTGCCGGCCGCATCCGACGAGCGCGTCGTGTCTTCCGGCAACGGCGCGGCGGAGGGGAGTATCGCGGGCCTTCGCGTGCTGCTGGTCGAGGACGATCAGGAGACGGCGCTGTCGCTCACGGCGCTGCTGGAACTCGCGGGGGCAACGGTCACGGCCGCGAAAAGCGGGGCCGAGGCACTGGAGAGGTTGCCGGAGACGCCTGTCGACGCCATCGTGTCCGACATCGGGCTGCCCGACATGGACGGCTATGAGTTGATTCGCCACATCAAGGCCGATCCCCGCTGGGCCACGCTCCGGACCGTTGCGCTGACGGGCCGTAATCGCCAGGACGATGTCCGGGCCGCGGCGGAGGCCGGCTTCGACACTCACCTGTCCAAACCGCTGGATTTCGGGATGTTGCTCGCGGCGCTCGGCGACACGCATTAAGCCTGCCCGGTGACGACCCGCGCGTGCGTCGCGGGTCGTTTGCGCCGCGGTTCGCGCCGCGCGTTCCCGTCGGCGGGTTGCATCAACCGCCATCCGACCCGCATTGCCTCGTCTGCTACCGCCCGTGACGGAATTTCGGCTCAGGAACCCGATTTGCGGCGCTATCCGCAAAGGGGGCGCTATGGATCGTCGAGATATCGTGGTAATTGCGTCGTCCCGAGGCGGTCTCCCGGTCCTCCGGACGTTGGTGGCCGGCATTGCCGCGGATTTTCCGGTGCCGATTTGCATCGTGCAGCACATTGGTCGACATCGGACGATCCTGCCCGAGTTGTTGTCGCGATGGGGCAGGCTCGATGCAAGCGAGGCGCTACACGGGGAATCGCCGGAGGCGGGCAGAATTTACGTGGCGCCGCCCGACCGGCACATGATCGTGCGCGGCGGCGACCTGTGGCTGCTCGATACGGCCGCCGAGAACTTCGCCCGCCCGGCCGCCGACCCGCTGTTTCGCTCCGCCGCACGCGAATATGGCGCCGGTGCGATCGGCGTGGTGCTCAGCGGCGACCTCGATGACGGCGCGGCCGGCCTGGCGGCGATTCGCGCACGGGGCGGCTACGGCATCGTTCAGGACCCCGATGAATGCGAAGCGCCGTCGATGCCGCGCAGCGCACTGGCCGCGGCGGGAGCCGATGCGGTCGCGACGGCGGAAGAACTGCCGCGGACCCTTCATGCAGCGGTCTACGGCGCACGTGCGAAGGAGCAGCGAAAAATGGCAGATTTGCGCGACCTCGACCATGAGAGCCGGATTGCCGAGGGCGGCCTCGTCGATCCGGGACTGCTTGACAAAATCGGCACGCGTTCCGCCCTCACGTGCCCCAGTTGCAACGGCGTGCTCTGGCGCATGCGCGACGATCGTCCGTTGCGATACCGTTGCCATACCGGGCATGCGTTCTCCGCGCTTTCCCTCGACGACGCGGAAGCCCAGAAAGCGGAGGATGCGATATGGGGGGCGATCCGCGCGGTTCACGAGCGCATGATTTTTGCGCGTGAGCGTCAGGAATGGGCGCGCCGCACGGGCAACGCCGAGGACGTCGCGATCGAACAGGCCCGCATCGACGAAACCCAGCGGCTCGCGGACGTGCTGCGCCGTGCGGTCGGCGCCGCACTGAGTACGGGCGAACTGGAGTGAGCGCGAGCCGCGGCATTCGCGCTGCCGGTTTCATCCCGGCACGAACACGCCCATCGCCGCGATCGCCATCGCGAGCGTCGCGATCCATCCGCCCCATGCAAGCGCGCCTCTGACGGCAAACTCGCCCATGACCCGTTTGCTTCTCGCCATCAGCATCATCACGGCCATGATCGGAACGGCGCTCACGCCGTTGATGACGGCGCTCCAGTAAAGCGCGCGGATCGGGTCGAAATGCATGAACGTGAACGCGATCCCGCCGACGATCGCCAAGACGATCACCGCATAGAACTCGGGCGCGACGCCCAACTGCAGCGCGAGGCTGTTGCGCCAGCGGAACGTGCCCGCGGCCGCATAGGCGGCCGATCCCGCGAGCACCGGCAGCGCCAGCAGGCCGGTGCCGACGATGCCGAGCGCGAACAGCACGTATGCGAAGTGACCGGCAAGCGGCTCGAGCGCCCGCGCGGCATCGGCCGACGTCTTGACGTCGATGTGATGCGCGTTGAGCGTGGCCGCCGCCGTCAGCACGATGAAGAAGGCGATCACGTTCGACACGCCCATGCCGAACCACGTGTCGAAGCTGATCCGGCGCAACTGGGCGGGTGCCTGATGCGGTACGCGCTGCAGCGGCCGCTGGTTCGGCACGGAGCGCAACTCTTCGACTTCCTGGGACGCCTGCCAGAAAAACAGATACGGGCTGATGGTCGTGCCGAGCACGGCGACGACCGTGGTCAGGTAGGCGGCGCTCAGTTGCGCATGGGGCCGCACGATCGCGCGGCCGACGTCGGCCCAGTCGACCGGCACGATGACGGCGACCGCGACATAGGCGAGCAGCGTCAACGCCGTCCATTTCAGCAATCGTGAATAGCGGTCGTACGGGACGAAAACCTGCAGTACGACCGATACGCCGCCGAGGCACACGATGTAGAGCTGTTGCGGGCCGGGCAGCAGCAAATTGACGGCCGCGCCCATGGCCGACAGATCGGCCGCGATGTTGATCACGTTGGCCGTGATCAGCAGTACGACCGTTCCGTACAGCAGCCATGGCGGGTAGTGCTTGCGCATGTTCGACGCGAGGCCCTTGCCCGTCACGCGGCCGATTCGCGCGCTGACCAGCTGGATCGCCGTCATCAGCGGATACGTGAGCAGCAGCGACCACAGCAGTTCGAAGCCGAATTGCGCCCCCGCCTGCGAGTATGTCCCGATGCCGGAAGGATCGTCGTCGGCGGCGCCGGTGATCAGGCCGGGGCCGAGACGCCGGACCCACGTGACCGCGTTCGGGTCCGGTTCCGTCGGCTCGGGCTGGAGCAAATCGTTGTCGTTCATGATCGCGGGCCTCCCGGGGTCCGGCAGGCGCAATGGCCGTGCCCGCCCGGGCGGTTTCCCGCGCCGGCAGCCGGGGCGGGCCTCACGGTCCGGTCGGCTTCGCCCTGTCGCCCACGTCGACGTCGATCGCGTGTTCCTTCGATACCAGCCGGGCCCCGACCATGCTCCCGCCGCCGATGCGCAACGTCAGGCGCGCGGGTTCGTTGGCATCGAGCCCCGACACATAGTCCAGGCCGTGCAGCCCCGCGCGATCGTGGAACGGAATGAACCAGGACGAACAGAAGTCCGACGTGGGGACCGGACACGGGGCGCGGATGGCGAGCCGCCGCGCAGCAAACGGATAGTCGTCGAGCGCGGGTTCACCCGTATCGAATCGCTTGCGGATGGTGAGCGGCGTGACGGTGTAGCGGAGGTAGACGTGGTCGGCCCACAGCGTTCGGTCGAGCGATGCCAGGTCTTCCGTGGTGAACGCAACGATCGTGAGACCGTTTCGATCGCGGTTCTGGATTTCATATCGGCTGACATTCACCGATTTGCAGCCGGTACACGCGATCGCCAGACCCATCGCGAAACCGATCCAGCGCATCCGGTCATGCATGTCGTCCTCCCCGGCACCCTCCGACCTCGGTTTGCTTGCAATACGACGGCGCGCGACGTTGCGTTACGTCGGGCGACCGGCACCTTCGGCAGGCGAGACCGGCGCGTGCATCGCCTGTTCGAGCAGCGCATGCGCGGCTTGCCATGCGCGCTGGGCCGCCGCGGAATCGTTGAACGCCCGCGCTTCGACCGTGGCGCCGTCCAACAGCATCATGAAGACGGTCGCCAGCCGGTTGGCGGTTTCGGCCGGCACGACGGCTTCGATCAGTTCGGCCATCCATTCGACCATCTTGCGGCGATAGCGGATCGCGACATCCGAGATCGGCGCATAAGCGGTGCCGAATTCGGCCAGCGCACGCTCGAACAGGCAGCCGGCAAATTCGGGTGTGCGGAACCACGCTTCATACCAGTCGAAGACGGTCTTGACGCGCTCGACCGGATCGACGACGTGCTGCAACTGCGCGTCGATGCTGCCGACGATCAGGTCGTAGCGCTGGACCAGCACTTCGCGGATGAGCTCGTCCTTGCTCGCAAAATGCCGGTACAGCGTCATTCGCGCGACACCGGAATCGTCGATGATCCAGTCGACGCCCACCGGGTGAAATCCATGCCTGGAGAACAGTTCGGTCGCTTTGTCTACCACCAGCTGGCGTTTGTTGGCTCGCACGAACGGCTTCCTCCTCGATATTTCAACAGCATAGACCGATTATTCTAGCATCATGCCGGTCGATGAAATCGGCCTCCTGGCGCTGTCTGACGGCCGTTCCGCCCCGACAATCTTCGCTTGTCGAGCCGGTTATCAAGTCATCTTGACTATTAGATAGACCGATATGTATCATTTGAAGCCAGTAAGCAGCGATCGATATTGCGTGGATTAAAGAGACAGAACAAGAGCGGGTTTACCGCGTGCCGTTTTCTGCCGTGTCAGACGCTGCAACGATGTTTCAAGCCGAAAAGAGGACCTGAGAGAGCCTTGGCACGCGGGCCCGCGGACGATGTTCGCCGCGCCCCGCACCGGCCGGGGGCATGCTCGCGGGCGAGCGCGCGAAGCAATACGGCGCCAATGAAACGTGAGGAAAATACCCATGTATCGCCGTTTACTCGCACCGGGGCTGCTGTTGCTGTTGGCCGCGTGCGCGCAGGATCCGTCCGTCACCGGGAACACGGTACGGATCTGCGACGACACAGGTTGTTCCGATCGCCCTAAAGATCAGGTCTCCTATCAAAAAAGGGACGAGGCGGA
>NZ_JACCQB010000054.1:0-44911 GCF_015712265.1 Burkholderia sp. 9777_1386
ACCTTGCGCCGTCAGAGTTTGCGGCGAAACATCGGGCAACCGCGGATACTCCTGCCGCTTTCTTCCAGGAGCTGGTTTAAAGGGACTTTGCTAGAAGCCCATTGGCTCTATTGAAGGGGGCAGGTCAAAAGCGCCCTCCACATCTGCCTTCTCGAAGATATTATCGATCCCGCTACAGTCCACTCACTGCCAGTGAGATCTAGCCTCATCGAAGGTCTAGCGAAACTCAGAACATTTGCTGGGTTAGATTGATTGACTTATGGGCACCCTATCGATCATTCGACCAGACGCGTGACGCTTCGCGAGGCGTCACGCGTTGCCGGGCCGATCCCGGCTTAGCCGGGTTTGCCCACCAGAATTCGATAGCGTCCACTCGGTAAATTGCCGAGATAAGCGTAACCGCTCCGACGATTGACGCCTTGCAGGCCGCCAAACGACGCGTCGGCCTGCACGGTGCGCCCGTTGACGACCAGCGTGCGACGCCCGTCTGCAACTGGAACGCCAATCGCCCCGGTCGTGCCAGGCGGCACGACGACCGTCAAATCGAAGTCGCCCCCCGAAGCCCGCCACTCGACCTCGATCCCGCCGTAAGGCGTCGGCACTTTGCCCCGCGCCCAGCGCAAATCGCCCGGCTGGGGCTCGACCAGCCACGACCGGTAGCCCGCCGAAAGTGGCCGCACGCCGAGTACGTATTTCGACAAGGCCGACGTCGGCCCTGACGACCAGCCGTGCGCGAGGCTTGCGTATGTGTTGCCGGCGTCGGCAGGCGGAACGGGCGTACCGTCAGGCGCGATCGCTTCCCAGGTCGCACCGCTGTAGTAAGGACTGCCCGCTCGCATATGCCCCCACACGGTACGAATGGTCGATAGCGCGCCTCTCGCATCACCGGCTTCAAACCGTGCAGCAACGTCGAAACTGGAAATGAACGGGCTGATGAGCTGGCTGAGCAGCGGCGGCGTCCGGTAATCCGGTGAAAATGCGAGCGGCCCGTTGGCAGTGGAAAGCGCGGCACCCATCTTGCCGAGAATCGTCGTCCACTTGTCCCGCGGCGCGATACCGTAAAGCACCGCCAATGCATTCGCGTCCTGCGCGACCGGACCGCGAATCTGGTCGCTGATGACGTATAGACCGCTAGCGAAATCGTAGAGCGTGGTGTTGACCGCCCAGCGCACGCGGGCCGCCTGCGCATCGTAGTCGCGCTGGGCGCCAAGGTCGCCCACGGCCGCGGCGAGCTTTGCCCCGCCACGCAGCGCACCGTAATAGAGAGTGTTGAACTCCGTCACCGTCCCGGTCAATTTCGACGCATCGTGCGGGTGCCAGTCCGCTGAATTCGACGCATCCGTCACGATCAGGCCATTCGCATTGGTCAGACCGCGCAAGTAGTCGAACGAACGGCGAACGGCTGCCCAGTTCGAACGCACGAAGTCGAGATCGCCCGTGTACAGGAAATAGTCGTACAGGGTCGTCAGGAAATAGATCGAATAGGATAGCGAATAATAGTACGCATCGGGCATTGCATCCGCGCTCGCCACGCCGGCTGCAAGTTGCGGCGGAAGATCGCCGGGGAACATGCCGTTCGAACGCTGATAGGCGGCAGCCAGCCCCAGGGAGCCGGCTACGGCGTCGGTGGCACCGGTCGAGTAGTAGATCGCAGGCGCGCTCACGGCCAGGTCGCCACTCCAGACGTACCGGTCACGCTTCGCGCCGTCGAGAATCGCGGCAAAACGGTTCGTTCCCGCGGCGAAGGCATCGATGACAGCCGGATCCGTCAGCTTCGCATCGAGCAACGTACCGCCTGCCCCGGTGATCTTCAGGTTGCGGAACAGCCCTGCACTGCCGTCGTATCCCGCAAAACCGAATGAGCCCGGTGAAGGTATCGGCGCGTCGAGCACGAGCCGGTCGTCAACGTACACCTGCACGGCGCTTCCTGCCACGGTCTTCACGTGATGCCACGTGCCACGCTTGAGTTCGAACGGCAACGCGACCTGGGCCAGCGTGCCTGCTACGAAAGGATGCGTGAGCCGAAGCGTATTCGGGGTCCCGATTGCATCATCGCTCGCGGCAAGCACCAGCCTGAATCCGCCGCTCGGACTCGCGCCGACCATCCAGCCGGCCTCGTTCTCCAGCACCTGGACGTCGAACTCCGCAGTGTAGCCGGTCCACTTCGTCCCGGCCTGGTAAATCGAGAATGTGCTGTCCCTGACGACCAAACCCTGGGGCGTCACGGTCCAAGTAGGCGGCAAGCTGCGTGCCGGCACCGTAACCAGCTCGACCGTGCGCGCACCTAGATCCCAGATTTCGTCCAGAGCCGGATCGCTGGACGCGAAATAGCCGGCGCGCTTTTGGCGGGCGGGGACGAGCGGACGGATACCCACGCGAGACAGCGTCACGCTGCCGGGCTGGGTCAGCCGAATGACCTGAAAACGCTCTCCACCCTGAACCAGGCGACTTACGATCAGCCCTGGACCACTCGGCCGATACGTGTTTACGCGCGACAGGCTCACTGCGCCGCCATTGCCGACGAAGGACACGTTGTATTCGGCGCCGTCCGGATAGGAGCCGTCTCCATTCGCGCCAAGGTACTGCCGGGCCTCCGCATAGACGGCCTGCAGCGCGGGACGCCCGGACACCGAGCTGACCAGGAAAACCGGCAGACCACCGACCACGCGCCCGTAGTCCAGCGTGATGGTCGGAGACGGGCCGCCCGGCGCCATCGTCAAGGTCGTCGAGCCGCCCGTTGTCAACGCGTCGGCGTTGGCCACGTTACCCGCCGTGCTGACGACGCGAACCGGGCGAATCAACTCGTCATCCGTGGTTTGCGCCATCCCGCACGCGGTACCGAATACCCAGACCGACACGGCGACGACCCATCCGCGCATGCCTGGAAACAGCGCCTGTCTGTTCATATTTGCCTGATAGTTCGAAGATGCTGCGTTGAACGCGCGGGACCCGTGCGTGACGTGCGCGGCGTGGCCGCGAATGTGCAACACGGGATGCGTGAGCCGTGTCCCGCGGGACACCCCGCCCGACATCAGGCGGGGTCGCGGAGCGTCAGATCAGAAGTTGAATTGATCGATGTTGGACGCATCGAACGTCGTGGGCGGCCCGAGGATCACTTCTCCGCTCTTGCCGATCGTGCGCTTGCCGAGCTTGCCGGCCTCGAAACTCTCACCTTCCTTGCCCGAGATCGCACCCGATGCGAGATTGGCGGCAGCATAGGCGGCGAGGTAGCCGAGTTGGCCCGGATCCCAGAGCTGGAACGCCTTGACAGTACCGCTCTTCACGAAGGCGCGCATCTGGTTCGGCGTGCCGAGCCCCGTCACCGCCACCTTGCCCTTGCTCGACGACGTCGAGATATAGCGCGCGGCGGCGGCGATACCGACCGAGGTCGGCGACACGATCGCCTTCAGGTTCGGGTAGGCCTGCAGCAGGCCCTGAGTTTCGACAAACGATTTCTGGTCGTCGTCATTGCCGTAGGCGATCTTGACGAGCCTCATCTTCGCGTATTCCGGCTTCTTCAATTCCTCCTGCATCCACTTGATCCAGGTGTTCTGGTTGGTCGCATTCGGCGTTGCCGACAGAATCGCGAACTCGCCCTCCCCGCCCATCAACTTCGCGACGAGCTGGATCTGGCCGCGTCCGATGCTCTCGGCATTGGCCTGGTTGACGAAAACGTTGCGGCCGTCCGCAGCCGTGTCGGAATCGAACGTAACGACCTTGATGCCCTGCGACATCGCGCGCTTCAGATACGGCACGACCGCGTTGGGATCGTTTGCCGCGATCACGATCGCATTCTGTCGCTGCGTAATCAGCGTATTGACGTATTGCACCTGCGACGACGCGCCGGCGTCCGACGGGCCAACCACTTTTCCGTCGCCCTTGAACTCCTTGATGGCCGCCATCCCGCCTTCGTCGGCAATGACCTCGTACGGATTGTTGATCTGCTTCGGCACGAACGCGATCTTCAAACCGTCCTTCACGCCGGCTGCACTGGCGGCCCCCCCGATTCCGAACAACAGGCCGCAAACCGCGACGGTCGTCGCCATGCGCAGTGTCTTCATCATGCTACGTCTCCTATGAGTCGCCGGGCCGCTCGGCCGGCGTTGTTGATATGCGGTCGATTCACATTCGACACACGGTGTCCTTCAATGCGCGATCGCGCGTCGCGCTCTGCGTGCCCGCCAGCCCGCGACCAGATTCGGGATCAACACGGACGACAGCAGCAACACGCCGGTGACGATCGTCAGCGTCTCGCTCGACACGTCGACGAGCGTGAGCGCGTTTTTCAAGACGCCGACAATCAGCAGCGACAGCAGCACGCCGTACAACGAGCCGCGTCCGCCGAAGATACTCACGCCGCCGAACAACACCGCCGCGATGACGGCCAATTCGAACCCCTCGCCGTTGTCGCCGCGCGCGCTCGTGAAGCGGAGCGTGTAGACGATTCCGGCGATCGCGCTCATCACCCCCGACAGCACGAACAGCTTCAGCTTCGTCTTCTTGACGTCGATGCCCGAAAAAGCGGCTGCCTGGTGGTTGGATCCAATCGCATAAAGGCCGCGACCGAATGCCGTCGCCTGCAGCAAAACGGTAAACAGCACGGCAGCGACGATGACGATGACGAACGGCTCGGGAATGAAGGTCGCGCCGATCGTGTTCATCCCGAACGCCGTGTAAGCCGCCGGGAAATCAGCAATCGCCTGGTCGCCGAGCAGCACGTACGCGAGGCCGCGAAACAGCGCGAGCGTACCGATGGTCACCGCCAGCGACGGGAGCTCGAAGCGAACGATCACCCAGCCATTGAAGAACCCGGCAAGCGCGCCGCCGACGACCACCAGAACGATGACGACCGGCATCGGCAAGCCGAGATGCCAGAGCACGCCCATCAGCGCGCTCGATGCACCGAGGACCGACGCCACCGACAGGTCGATCTCGCCCGTCACGACGATCAGCGTCATCGTCAGCGCCATCAACGAGATCTCGGCGATGTCGAGCAGGATATTGGTGAGGTTGGCCGCATCGAGAAAGACCGGTGACAGCACGCGTGCCATCACCAGGGACGCTGCAAGTATGACGGCCAGCAGGACTTCCCAGCTCAGGGCAGTGGCGGATCGGCGGGCCGAAACCGCGGTGGATCGATTAACCATGGTCGCGTTTCCTCATCATGCGTTTTGCGATGGAGCGGGCAAGCAGCGTATCGGTGGCGACGGCCGCCACGATCAGTGCGCCCTGGATCGCCTGCTCCCAGAACGGCGAAACATGAAGCACCGCGAGCGCGATGCTGATGACACCGAGCATGACCGCGCCAAGCGTCGCGCCCAGGATCGTGCCGACGCCGCCATTGATGGCCACGCTGCCGACGACGGCTGCCGCGACCACCTGGAGTTCGATGCCCTTGCCCGTACTGGCATCGACCGTGCCGAAGCGTGCCAGCCAAAGTGCACCGGCGAAGCCCGCGATCGCGCCGGAGATCATGAAGCCGGTCATGACTCGCCGATCGACCCGTATGCCGGCCAGCCGCGCCGCCTCCGGATTGGAACCGATCGCGTAATGTTCGCGCCCGCCGCGAAACTGCTTCAGATAGACCGACAATCCGGCGAGGACGGCGGCGGCAACCAGCGCCAGGACCGGAATGCCCAGGACCGAGCCGGTCGCAAGCCGCGAGAACGCGTCGGGCAGGCTCGTGGCGTTGATCTGACCGCCGTGGACCCACGCATAGTCAGCACCACGAAAGATGTAGAGCGTCGACAGCGTCGCGACCAATGACGGGACCCGGCCTATGGCGACCAGACTTGCGTTAATCGCGCCTGCCGCCAGTCCGATGGCGAGCCCCGCTGCCAGCGCGACGGGTACCGGCATGGCCGGATACGCGACATAGAGGGCGCCGACGCCATACGCGCTGATGCCGACCACCGAGCCGACCGACAGGTCGATGTGCCGCATCAGCATCACGACCGTCATGCCTGCGGTCATCAGACCGACGATCGACACGTTGAGCAGCACGTCCCGCAGATTCTGCATGCTGAGAAACTGCGGCCGGGCAAGCGCCGTGCATGCGATCAGCGCCACCAGGACGACGAGCAAGGTCGCCTCGCGTCGCTTCACGACGTCAGACAATCCGCCAGCCAGTACCGCACGCCTCGGGAGGCGCTCTGTTCGATTCATCGTGTTCGTTCCGCTTTTCATGCCGCCCGTCCCAGTTCGATATCGTCTTGCCCGAGCGCGGCCCGCATGATTCGCTCTTCGGTCGCGAGCGCACGCGGGATCTCCGCGCTGATGCGACCTTCGTGCATCACGAGCACGCGGTCGGCCATGCCGAGCACTTCCGGCAGTTCGCTCGAAATCATCAGTACCGCCATGCCGTCCCTGACCAGCTCCGACAGAGCCCCATACACTTCCGCCTTGGCGCCCACATCGATGCCTCGCGTCGGCTCGTCGATGATCAGCACCTTCGGACCGGTCGCCAGCCACTTGCCGAGCACCACCTTCTGCTGATTGCCGCCAGACAATGTGCCGACCGGCAACGTCAGGTCGCTCGCCTTCAGGCGCAAGCGGGCTCCCCACTCATGCGCGAGCACCACTTCACGCGCAGCGGAGATCAAACCGTACCGTGTCAGGCGGCCGAGAACCGTCATCGACGCGTTGCGCGCGATGCTGAGTTCGAGCGCGAGTCCTTGCTGACGCCGGTCTTCCGGAACCATCGCGAGCCCGGCCTTGATCGCCCGCCCGGGTTGCCCGACCGAGAGCACCTTGCCCGCCACGCGGATCTCGCCCGAATCGAGCGGGTCGATGCCGAAGATCGCCCGCGCCACCTCGCTGCGGCCAGCGCCCACCAAGCCGGCCAGCGCGACGATTTCGCCGGCGCGCACATCGAACGACACGTCCTTGAACACGCCGATGCGCGTGAGTCCCCGCACCGCCAGCTTCACGTCGCCCGGCTCGACCTGCGCTTTCGGATAGAACGTCTCCAGATCGCGACCCACCATCTTCGCGACGATGTCGGCCGTGGTCATGTCCGACGTGCGCGCGTCGAAGACCTTCGCGCCGTCACGCATGATCGTCAGGTGCTGTGTCAACGCGAACACTTCCTCCAGACGGTGCGTGATGAACAGAATCGCCGCGCCCCGCTCGCGCAGCGTCCGCACGATCGCGAACAGCCGCTCGACTTCGGGAAGCGACAGCGCCGCGGTGGGCTCATCCATGATCAGCACGTTTGCGTCGACCGACAGCGCCTTCGCGATCTCGATGACCTGCTGGTCCGCAATCGACAGGCCGCGCACCAGCTGCTGCGGTTTCAGGTTCACGCCGAGCGATACGAGCAACTCGGCCACTTCCTGGTGCATCGTGTCGTAATCGATGCGCCCGAACCGGTCGACGGGCTGCCGTCCCATGTAGATGTTTTCCGCGATCGACAGATCGAAGAAAAGCGTCGGCTCCTGATAGATCACCGCGATGCCCGCATCGCGCGCATCGGCCGGCGACGCAAATCGCCGCTCGGCTCCGTCGATGGTCAGCGTGCCCGTATCGGGCGCATGAACGCCCGCGAGAATCTTCACGAGTGTCGATTTGCCTGCGCCGTTTTCGCCGAGCAGCGCGTGCACTTCGCCCGGCATCATCGTGAGATTGCCGTCGATCAGCGCGCGCACCGCGCCGAACGACTTGCTGGCGCCGCTGAGCGCCAGCCGCGGCACGGCCGTGCCGCTTGAGGTTGTCTGCACTGTTGTCTCCGTCGATATTGTCGTTGTGCGGCCGTCACGCCTTGCGGCGGCCGCTGTCACCGCTAGATTCGATAGATGCGCTCGGCGTTGTCGACGAACAATTGCCGGCGCTCGCCGTCGCTCGCGCCCGCGACGATGCGCGCATAGGCGTGCCACAACGCGTCGTATGAGCCGAACAGCCTGTCGACCGGAAAGTTCGACGCGAACATCGCACGCTCGACGCCGAACGTGTCCAGCGTCTCGAGCACATACGGACGCAGGCTTTCCACGGTCCAGTGATGATCGAACATCGCCAGCCCGCTGACCTTGACGGCCACGTTCGGGCACGCGGCCAGCGTTTTCAGGCCGTCGCGCCACGCGCGATAGCCGGTGGGGCTGTCACGGTCGACGAACATGCCGGCGTGGTTCAGCACGATCTGGATGTCCGGATACATCCGCGCCAGTTGCGCCGCCTCGTTCATCTGCGACGGGTAGAGCTGCAAGTCGAACGACAGCCCGTATCGCGCAAGCAGCCCGAAGTTCTTTCGCCAGACCGGATCGCGCAGGTAATGCCGCTGCACATAGCCATACAGCGGGTCGTCATGCACGTTGAGGATCTGGCGAATGCCGCGCACGTTGGCGAACGCGGCATGTCCGGCCAGCGTCGCCTCGACGTCGGGCGCGCTCAGATCCGCCGCGGCGACGATGCCGTTCGGCCATCCGGCCGCACGGCCGTCGCCCGCATCGGCGAGCGCCTGCAGCCAGCGCGTCTCCTCGACCGGGTCGGCCGGATCGTGATTGGCTTCGACGTGCACGATCTTCACGATCTCGATCTCGCCCGCATCGCTCGATAAATCACCGGGCAGGTAATCGTGCTTCAACAGCAGCGCATCGCCGACGAACGACGTTTTCGGATGCTCGAGCCACGGGTAGCGGTGCGTACCGAGCGACCAGAAGTGCACATGGGGATCGATGACTTGCATGCTGCGTCTCCGTGTGCGGGTCAGGGAAGATAGAACATCGGGACCAGCGGCTTCTGCGCCGGCGCGCCGTCTGAACCGGTGGCCATGATGTCGGACATGAAGCCCCACCATTTGCGCATGACGTCGTCGGTCACGAGCTGATCCATCCGGTGATCGCGCTCGCGCTTCAGCACCGCGAACAGATGGTTCGTCGCGTCGTCGAGAAAAATCCAGTAGTCGCGAATGCCGGCAGCGTGCAGCGTCTCGACCAGCTCGGGCCAGATCTCCCGGTGGCGTCGCCTGTACTCCTCGCTCTGCCCGGGGTTCAGCACCATCCGGAAGGCGATCGTCTCCATGTTTGAATCTCCGTGTCATGCCGTTTTTCGTGCGCCAGCGGCGTATGGCAGCGACTATAATTCCACCACCGATAACAAACCAATCCGTATTCGTGATTGGGCGATCCACAAACCGAATCGCATTCCTCACATGAGTCCGCACGACGCCACCGTCTCGCTCGTCAACCGCCTGAAGTTCAAGCACCTCGCGCTGCTCGTCGCGCTCGACGACACGCGCAACCTCCATCAGGCGGCAGACGAGATCAACGTCGCGCAACCGAGCGCGAGTCGCATGCTGGGCGACATCGAGGACGCATTCGGTTTCCGGCTGTTCGAGCGCAACGCCCGCGGCATGTCGCCTTCGGCGCTGGGAGAAGTCGTGCTCACCTATGCGCGCCGCGCACTGTCCGACCTGACCCGCTTCGCCGAAGATCTGGATGCAAAGCGCCGCGGCGGCCACGGCCAGTTGACGGTCGGCGCGATCATGGGCGCCGCACCCGACGTACTGGCACTCGCCGTCGCCGCGCTGAAGACCGAGCGCCCGCTCCTCAACATGCGGATCCTCGGCGAGACCAGCGATCAGATCGTTCAGCTCCTCTATCGACGCGACGTCGAGCTTGCACTCGGCCGACTGACCGCATCGCTTCAGCACAACGACTTCCGCTTCGAGCCGCTCGCACGCGAGACGCTCGTGCTCGTCGTGCGTGCCCGACATCCGCTCGCCGAAGCGGCCCGCGTGACGCTCGACGAGCTCGTCGCATGGCCCTGGATCGCGCAGCCGGTCACGAGCCCGGCGCGCGCGATCCTGGAGGAGGAGTTCGCCCGCGCGAATCTGTCGACGCCCGCCAACGTCACGGAATGCGGCTCGATCTTCGCGACGCTGCAGCTCGTTGGCACGTACGATGCCATCGCGATGCTTCCCGAATCCGTCGTCCGCGACCACGTGCGTGCGAAGCTGCTCGTCGCCCTGCCGATCGAGATCGGCAAGAGCTTGCCGGGCTACGGGATTCTCACGCGCAAGGAGGAACCGCTGTCCGAGCCGGCGGTTCATTTCATTGCGTTGCTTCGCCGCTTCTCGCAGCCGGTCGCGAACTGATCACACGGGCCCCGAAGGCGGCCCGTCCTCACTGCAGATTCACGAACATCCCGCCATCGACCAGCAGAGCGGCGCCCGTCACATAGCGCGCGCGGTCGGACGCGAGGAACACCACGCAATCGGCAACGTCCTCGGGCTGCCCGAGCCGGCCGAGCGGGATGCGCTTCTCGAAATAGCACCGCTTGTCTTCGTCCTCGAGATCCGCCGCGTTCAGATCGGTCGCGATCGTACCTGGCATCACGGAATTGCAGCGAATGCCGTAGGGGCCGAGCGCAATCGCGCAGGACTGCATCAACGAGTGCACACCCGCCTTCGTCGGCGTGTAATGCGTCTGCATTCCGCCGCCCACGAGTGCGCTGATCGAACTGGTTGCGACGATCGCGCCGCCCGTTCCCTGCTCCTTCATCTGACGTGCGACCGCCTGCGTCACATAGAACGCACCGTTCAGATTGACGCCGATCGTGCGCTCCAGGACGGACGGAGGCATGTCGAGAAACGCATGAAACGGGCAGATGCCGGCGTTGCTGGCCAGCACGTCGACCTTGCCGAACGCGTCTACCGCGTGGCGAACCAGGTCGATGCCGGTTTGCGGCAGAGCGACGTTGCCCTCGATCGCGATGGCACGCCGGCCCGCGCGCTCGACTTCGGCGACGACTTCGGCGATCGCGGAGCGCCGACCATACGACGCGTCGTTGTCGCCCCAGTAATTGACGACCACGTCCGCGCCTTCGCGGGCGCTGGCAACGGCGATAGCCCGGCCAATTCCGCGAGAACCGCCGGTGACGATGACGACCTTGTCTTCGAGCAGCACCTTGTTTCTCCTCGTTACGTTCAGTGCGTGTACGGACGAACCAGCGCGCACTCCGGATTGAGCCGCACACCGAATCCCGGCCGGTCCGGCACCTTCATGCGGCCGTTGACGGGCACCGGTTCGTCGAGCAACAGCGGCGTGAACATTGGTACGACTTCGTCCGCCTTCGGCGCCATCATCAGGAATTCCGCGAACGGCGAATTGTGGCGCGTCACGACGAAATGGTAGCTATACACCGATGAGCCGTGCGGCACCACCATTACGTTGTGCGCGTCCGCGAGCGCCGAGATCTTGATGAGCTCGGTAATGCCGCCGCACCAGCCGACGTCCGGCTGGATCAGATCGCAACACTCCATCTCGAGCAGCATGCGGAAGCCCCATCGCGTCGCCTCATGCTCGCCCGTCGACACCATCATGCCGCGCGGCACGTTGCGCCGCAGTTCCGCATAGCCCCAGTAGTCGTCGGGCGGCAGGCATTCCTCGATCCACTTCAGACCGTATTCATGGGCGGCGTTGGCCAGACGCGTCGCATAGCGCACGTCGAGGCTCATCCAGCAGTCGAACATCAACCAGAAGTCGTCGCCGACGCGGTTGCGCATGTCGGCGAGTTTCTCCAGGTTCTTCCTGAGCCCTTCCTCGTTCTCGGCCGGCCCGTGCTGCAACGGCATCTTGCCACCGATGAAGCCCATCTGCTTCGCGAGATCCGGGCGAGCACCGGTGGCATAGAACACCAGCTCGTCGCGAACCGGGCCACCGAGCAACTGATAGACGGGTTCGCCACGCACCTTGCCGAGCAGATCCCACAGGGCGAGATCGACGCCGGAGATCGTGTTGAGCACGACTCCCTTGCGCCCGTAGTAGAGCGTCGCGTAATACATCTGGTCCCACATCGTCTCGATGTCGGTCACGCTGCGGCCCTCGAGGAAACGCGCGAGATGCCTTTCGACGATGAACGCGCCGATTTCGCCGCCCGTCGTGACCGCGAAACCCACGCTGCCGTCGCTCGCTTCGATCTCTACCACGAGCGTACCGAGGACGTTGATGCCGAACGACCGTCGGCTCTGCCGGTATTCCGGGTAACGCGACATCGGCGTGGCGACGTGGTCGTCGATCCAGTGTCCGTCGTCCTGATCGTGATAATCCGCGCCGCCGCCGCGAACGGTGAACGCGCGCACATGCTTGATGGTAGGCATGGCCATGAAGAATAAGCTCCGAATGTTTTGGCTGGGTTACCGCATGCGCTGGACAGGCGGTTTGAAGGGTTCGGCGGCAATGCCGACGGATCGACGCGGCACGATGACCGCAATCAGCAACGCTGCCAGCAAGCTGGCAAGCGCGAGAACCTGCAACCCGGCCGCACCTGCACCGAACCAGCGGTCGGCCGATGCGCGCAGCGTCGGTGCGATGAATCCGCCCAGGCTGCCGAGTGAATTGATGAGCGCGATCCCGCCTGCTGCGGCGGCCCCCGTCAGGTCTCGCGCGGGAAACGTCCAGAACAGCGGCTGGGCGGCAATGAAACCGCTCGCGGCCGCGCACAGCCCGGCGAGCGCGACGAGCGGCGCGGGTGCGACGCCCGACAGCGCGATGCCGGCGGCGGCACATACGAGCATGACGATCGCCCACTTCCGATGTCCGTTCGAGCGCTCCGCCAGGCGCGGTATCCACCATGCGGCGCCGAGCGCGCATAACCACGGCACTGCGGTCACCAGCCCGACTTCGAAGCCGACACGTCGGCCGAGCAGCGCGCCGACTTGTTGCGGCAAGAAGAAGATGACGCCATACACGCTCATCTGGATCAACGCATAGATGACCGCATAAGCCAGCACGCGCGCGTTCGTCATGGCGGCCGTCACGCTGCGCGGGCCATGTCGCAGCGCGACCTTCGCATCCTGTTCGATCGCGTCGACCAGCACGCGGCGAGCCGGAATGTCGAGCCATTGCGCGTCGGCCGGCGCATCGTCGAGATAGCGAAGCGCCCATACCCCGACCAGCGACGCTAGCCCGCCCTCGACGATGAACATCCAGCGCCAGCCGGCCAGACCGAGCGCGCCGTGCAAATCCAGCAACAAACCCGACAAGGGCGCGCCGAAGATGAACGCCAACGGCGCACCGAAATAGAACACGCCGATCGCGCGGGCCCGTGCCGATTGCGGAAACCAGCTCGTCAGGTAGTAAATGATCCCCGGGAAGAACCCGGCTTCGGCGACGCCCAGCAGAAAGCGCAAGACGTAAAACGTGGTGGCGCTGTTCGTGAATGCCACGCCCGCCGACACGAGCCCCCATGTGACCATGATCCGGCACATCCAGATCCGCGCCCCGACCCGATGCATGATCAGGTTGCTAGGCACCTCGAGCAGCGCGTAGCCGACGAAGAACACGCCTGCGCCGAAAGCGAATGCCGCATCGGACAGGCCGGCATCGCGTTGCAGCGCGTGCTGGGCAAAGCCGACATTCGTCCGGTCGAGAAAGGCGAGGACGTACATCAGCAACAGGAACGGCAGCAACCTCCGCATGACCCTGCCGACCGTCTGCTCGACAGTGGGTTGCGTCGCGTTCATCGTGGTATCTCCTTGTCCGGGCGGTCGATCCGCCCTGTATCGTGCGACCCGCGTGGCGCGAGTCGGCTAGCGTCGATCAATAGGTGGCGCGACCGCCCGACAGGTCGAATACGGCTCCAGTGCTGAATGCGCAATCCTCGGACGCGAGCCACAGGATCAGCGAGGCCGCCTCTTCCGGCATCAGGAAGCGGTTCATCGGGATCTTCGACAGCATGTAGTCGATATGCTGCTGCGACATCGAGTCGAAGATCTCTGTCTTCGCTGCCGCCGGCGTGACCGCGTTCACGAGGATGCCGCGGGTCGCCAGCTCCTTGCCGAGCGATTTCGTGAGGCCGATCAGGCCGGCCTTCGACGCGCTGTAGTGCGATGCGTTCGGATTGCCTTCCTTGCCGGCCACCGACGCGATGTTGACGATGCGGCCGTAGCCCTTCTCGAGCATGCGCGGCACCACGGCGCGGCACGTCAGATACGAGCCGATCAGGTTCACGTCGATCACGCGACGCCACACATCGGGCGGCAGTTCCCACGTCAGGCCGTTCCCTCCCGTGATACCGGCGCTGTTGATCAGCACGTCGATCGCACCGTGCCGCTCAAATGTGGCCGCGGCCGCGGCTTCGACGGACGCTTCGTCGGTCAATTCGACGATGACGGTCGATACGGTGCCGAGTTCCGACAGTTCACGCTGGCTGCGTGCGAGCCGCTCTCCATCGACGTCCCACAGCGACACCGCCGCACCCGAGTGCAGCGCGCGCTGCGCGACCGCATAGCCGATGCCGCGCGCACCGCCCGTGATCACGACCACCCGGCCGTTCAATTCGATCTGGTTCATCGTGCCTCCGGGATACGTGCGGCAACCGTGCGTTGCTGCTGCTCACCGAGTCCGTCGATCCCGAGCCGCATGATCTGGCCCGCGCGAAGAAAGACCGGCTCCGGCTTCTGGCCCAACCCGACGCCGGGCGGCGTACCGGTGGAAATCACGTCCCCCGGCTGCAGGCTCATGAACTGGCTGATATAGGAGACGAGCGTGGCGACGTCGAAGATCATCGTCCGCGTGCTGCCATCCTGGTAGCGCTTGCCATCGACCTCGAGCCACAGGCGCAGGGACTGGGGATCGGGGATCTCGTCGCGTGTGACGAGCCACGGGCCGAGCGGGCCGAACGTGTCGCATCCCTTGCCCTTGTCCCACTGCCCGCCGCGCTCCAGCTGGTACGCGCGCTCGGATACGTCATTGACGACGCAGTATCCGGCGACGTATTCGAGGGCACGCTCGCGCGACACATAGCGCGCCTCGCGACCGATGATGACGCCCAGTTCGACTTCCCAGTCGACCTTCTCCGCGCCAGGCGGAATCTCGACGTCGTCGTCCGGGCCGACGATCGCGCTCGTCGCCTTCATGAACAGTACCGGCTCAGTCGGCACGGCCATGTTCGATTCCGCGGCGTGATCCGAATAGTTCAGGCCGACGCAAATCATCTTGCCGACCCGGCCGACGCACGGGCCGATCCGGACGTTGGCTGGCGCGAGCGGGAGCGACACCGCGTCGAGCGCCGCGAGGCGGCGCAGGTTCTCGTCGGACAATGCGTCGGACGCGATGTCTTCCACGTGACCCGACAGATCGCGAATGCGACCGTCTCCGTCAATGACGCCGGGTCGCTCATCGCCCGGCACACCAAAGCGCACCAACTTCATGCAACGTCTCCTCATGTGAATTGAATGTCCTCTGCAGTGCCCATGTTGACGCGCCGGCAATAGCGGAACAATCCGAAATTCGCATGAAGTGATAGCCAAACCGAATCGATCGGTCAGCGCGGCCTTTCGGCGTCGGCACGGACGTCTGAAATCAATCACGGCCGAGTCGCGGCTGATCGATGTGGCCGCTCGCCCGAGATGCCGTGCTTAGCGACGGCAGCTAAGTTGAACGTCCGTTCTGGACGAAGTGACGTACCTGCGGTTCACACCTTCGTGATATGCGTTATATCCGTCCCGGCGCTTTCTCGACGCAAAGATCCGGACGTTCATCGACCTCCTCCGCGAAGAGGTGCCGTCGATGCTGGAGGCGGACGCGCGTGCACTCGCGGCGCTTGACTGATGCGAGCCCGGGGCGCACCTGATCGCGCGCCTTGAGGCCAAGAAAGTCGAGGATGTCTGGATCTTTCAGCACGAGACGGGCGTCATCGGCTGCGCATCACGCAGGTGCCCCACTTCGCGCCAGATCACTTCGTCGGGTTGGCGCGGTAGCGCGCTGCGCTCGAACAGCATCGACTGCATCCGCTCGTGCAACTGCCGCGACGACCTGCGCTCCAGGCGGCAGAGTTCAATATAGAAGTCGCGCTTGAGCGGGTCGTCGACGTACATCCGCATCTTCAGATGGGTCCAGCTCAATTCTCTCCGCAATGCGGAGAGAATTGAGCCATCTTCCCGCCGAAGCCCTCGCCTCCCCCGCGCTAGTTGCGGGTGCTCGCAATTGAGCTTCGGCGTCGCAAGAGAAGAAGCCACCCTCCGGTCGCCCGGCTCGGGTCGAAGAACCTCCCGGCCCGCGGGTGACGCATTGCCCAATGAACCCACCCACCGGCACATCGCCTCCCGCACCAGAAATATAGGGACGCCGAGACGGCGGCGGCAGCGTTTTTCGATCGCCGCGGCGCGGGGGGTTACCGTCCTCGGCCACGAGCGCTCGCACAACTAAAGTTGTAGCCATCCACTGTGCATTGCAGCAATCCGGCGACTCTTTGTCCCACAAGCCTGAGAAGCCCCTATTGGTTTCAACTAAACTTGGGTCTACCGTCACGAGAGAAAGACGACTGACCTGGTCAACCGGAAGAGGTAGTAGTTGCACCTTCGTCAGTGGCCATCGGCGCACGGTTGAGTGTTTTCGCATAGCTTGATTGCCGTGCCAGCAACATCAAATTTTACCGGGCGACCGCTCCATCGTATTCGCCCATCCGCGCGTACTTGAGTACCTCGGAACCTCGGACGGGAAGTCACGCCTTGCGGCCCCGGCGCTCCAGTTCGACCCTGGTACGTTCCAATTCTCGCGCGAACGTGGCCTCATCCGGGAGGACCGTCTGATACTCCGCTGCGAGTATCTTATTCGGTAAGTTGTCGAGTGCATAATGCGCCTCGGCCGCGCCTTTTTCAGCACACAGAATCAAGCCGACCGGGGGGTTTTCGCCGGGCTTCATCCAATGTTCACGCGCGTAGTTGAGGTAGAGATGCATTTGCCCCGCGTCCGCATAGCTGAAGCGCCCGACCTTCAAATCGATAATAAGCAGGCATCGCAAGCGCCGGTGAAAAAACACGAGATCGACTCGAAACCAGGCGTCATCGATCCGTAAACGCCGCTGCCGACCTATGAACGCAAAGTCGTCGCCGAGCTCGAGGAGAAAGTCCGCCAAGTGCTGGATCAAAGCCGCTTCGAGATCCGACTCCGAATATTCGTCCTTCATGTCAAGAAATTCGAGGACAAACGGATCGCGGATCGCTTCCTCAGGCGATAGAAGATCGCCGGGTTGCGCTACAGCCGCCTTTCCGAGCAAGGACGCCTTGTTGCGTGACAGCACCAGCCGCTCATAGAGCTGACTGCTGATCTGACGGTCAAGCTGCCGCACAGACCAGCCCTCACGCAACGCTTCAGCCTCGTAAAAGTCGCGAGCAGCTTGCGCTTTCACCGCGAGGAGGCGAACGTAGGCGGACCAGGGCAACGGAAAAGCCTGAGCGATAGCATTCAGCTCAAACGCCACGCCCGGCGACGCCTTCACCGCAGCCTTGGTTGATTTTGCAGACGCTGTCGGGACAATCCGGGCGGGCGTGGATTGTGCAGACAGTGTCTGCACAATCCGATCCGCAGGCCACGTCAAGTAAAAGGCGCGCATCTGTGCGAGATTGCGCCATCCGAAGCCGCGACCGAATCGCTCTGACAGATCAGCGCCCAAACGGCGGATCACCGCCTCGCCATAAGCGGCCCGTTCCTCCCCGCCCTGCTCGAACTCAATGATTCGTCGCCCGATCTCCCAATATGTCGCCGTCATTAGGGCGTTCACCGTGCGAGCCGTCGCCTCGCGCGCCGACGCGACTACATCAGCAATTTCACGGTGCAGTCCCGCATAAGCGGCCTGCCCGACCTCGCGCTGCGTCACAGTGCGTTCACCGCGTCCTTGAACGCCTTGCCGGCGGTGAACTTCACAGTATTCGCGGCCGGGATGGCAATCTCCGCGCCCGTCGTCGGATTACGTCCCGTGCGGGCAGTGCGCTGCGCCTGCGAAAACGCGCCGAAACCTATCAGCTGTACCGATTCGCCGCGACTCACCGCGTCCGCGATCGCTTCCAGGACCGCCTGGACGGTTTTGCTCGCGTCGGTTTTGCTGACGCCTGCGCCCGCTGCGACCGCGTCAATGAGTTCCTGCTTGTTCATGAACAGCCTCGGCAACAAAGTCAAAGCTGCACCCTACCTCATCCCGCTGCACACACGCAAATCGCTGGCCTCCGCCGCACCACTGCCTGCGGCGGGCAGCCCACCAATGAACTCCGGCTTACACCTGTCGCAGCCACGCTCGCCAAGAGCAATCGCGAACGTTTTCTACCCGGCCAGCGCTCACACAACCAGCGGGCCGGTGCGGGTGTCATCACTCGCGCTGACTACGTGGTCCGGCTTCCGGTGTCACACAACCTGACTGTTTCTCCAGCCGAATCTGCCCGGCCGACCTGCGCGGACTACGGCTTCGGTTCGTGCCGCGTCTCCTGCCTCCCTCTGCCCGCCACCGGCAGCCGGGCCTAGACTCAACTTTAGTCGTGTGAGCCCCACGAGCCTCGGGCGTTCGCCCGATGTCCCGAAATGAAGGGTAACATAGCCCTTACTATGTTCCCCTTCCCCGCCGGCCCTCGGAATTGCTCGCTTCAGTAGCCCGACAGTTTCACTCGGACAACCACGCACAACCTCCCTCGATTCCTAAAGTTTCTATGTAGAAACTGCCGATGCCCGCCAGCGACATGCTTTAAGTAGGCGCGCTACCCGCGCCACGGTACGGTTCACCCGCGCTGGCAGTGCAAGTGCAATCTCGTTTGAGTCACTCGCCAACGGACAAGGTGTCGGGCCCCAATAAACTATCCGGGATAGATCATGGGAAGATCCATCTGCACCCAGTCACCATCATTGCGAAGCGCCGCCGCACGCGGTGCGGTGGAGAGCAGCACGTAGTCACCGACCGCGTGCGTCACGCCACTTTCACTCGCACGGGCGACCGTTACGGTTGCGATTTGATACCCGCGTTTACGCAGCTCGCACACACGTGCACGAGGATCGAGGATGTCGAGGAAGCGCATTGCCTCCACGGTAGTAACACGACCGAAAGCAGAGAAAGCCTGAAGCAAGCGTTCGCGCTGCCGGCTCGCACTATTGCCAGGTTGTCGAGCCAAAATCACCCTCAGTGCCGTCGCCATCGTAGTTGCATCAACTCGTGCCATGCTTTTCCTTCTAGTTGTGAGCATGGACACAATGTTCGCCTAGCATCCCGCAAACCCTGCTACGTCAATCTCTCCGCTCGGGAGGGGGAAAGCGTCCGGAAGAAATTGATGTCAAAAGCCTAGGTAATTCATCCGGCCGGCTGTTCAAGCTGTACGGGCGCGATGCCAAACTCGTCTGCGAGCTCCATCAATGTCGCCACCGTGACGGTTGCGGCAGTCGGATCGGTGAGCGACCGGAGCAACCGCAACGCCTCTGCGATTTTCTCGCCGTCTGACCTACTGTCGCCCCCAATCAACGGAGTCGATACTGGATTCACGCTGACCCGGCTGATCAGATGGTGAGTCGCATTTTCGCTGGCGATACCCGCCACTCTTTCGGAAGCGGCCTGAGCGGCAATCGTCGACCTCACAGCGGGTGTGAGAATCGAGCGAATCGTGCGATCGCTCGTCTCCTCCCAAGCAAGAACCGTAGCCACCATCAGAAATTTCGTCGGGAAACTTGAGCTAAGCACGTACAACGAACGGGCAAGGTGGAGAACAAATGCCCGTCGATCTCCCAGCGGCAACCGGCCCGCCGATCGCGGCGGCACGCGAGAAGGTGCGGCACAAATACGGCTAAGTGGTTCGCGAAAAGCCGGATCCGTCCGATCGCCGATGACCCATGACCCGGCCGAATCAAGGTCCGCCTCAAAGGCAGAAGCCGAAGCCTGCAGCTTTCTGACCTGGGCAACAGTCGGAGCCAGTTCAGCCTCTTGCCCCTCGACGCACGCCAAATACGCTCTCGCGACCGCCTCGGCCACCTTCACTCCGAATACCGTCGACTGCGTCATGGGCGTCGCGTCGAAAAAGGTGCGGCTATCGCGATCGTCGCGCAAGTAGCGACACCAATTGTCGGCTGCCCTTTTTTGCGGCTGCGTGGCCAAGAACGCTTGTGCACGCTCGATTGTATCTGCGAGCGTTTGATTATCGATGGCGAGGACGGTCACGGGTTGCTCCCGATTCTTATTACGGTTCGATCAAGGCTGAATGCCGTCGATTGTAGCCTGCGGAGTCGCCGCCCCCCAGCAACCGCGGACGTCGGAGTGCCGACGACGGACTTATAACCGTGACAAGTCGTATTATCAGGGTTACATCTTCCTCCTTCCCTCTGCGGAGATGCCCTCCCCGATTAGGGTGAGAACAGAAAACGTACGTTTTCCGTACCCGTGCCAACTAGTACCGACAGGCGGTCACCCCATCGCCGCCAAGCGTCGCGCATCTGCGCGTCATAATCGAACTGCAGATAGATCCGATCAAGCGGATCGTTTCGTGCGTGGTTCAGACATCGATGCACGATGCTTTCCGGAATGCCCAGCGATTGCATCATCGTTGCGCACGTCCGACGCAAGTCGTGACATTTCCATTGCCCCCCCGGGACAGTGAGCGCATCGGTTGCCCTCGTGCGACCCTCGGTCGGCGCATCCTTTGGGCGTTGCCGATTACGGATAGCCCCGCAGGTCGTATGGATGCTGACGTGCGGCAGCTTACCCTTTTCCGACGGGAACACATAATCGCGCCGTGCGTCGCCCTCCGGCACGCCGGCGCGCACGACCTGCTGCGCCGCAAACTGCGCGAGGACGAAATCGGAAAGGTGAATTGTGATCGCCGTGTTCGACTTCGTGTGTTCCTTTGGGATGGTCCACGTCCGTGCCTTGAAGTCAAGATCGGTCCATCGCGTCACGACTGTTTCGCCGACGCGCGTTCCGCAAGCGAGCATCACCCATACCGCTGACGCAATGGAGCATGGAAGCCGAGCGGCCGGAATCAGTTCACCGAGCATGCAGATTTCGTCGTCCGTAAGCGTCCGATCGCGTTCGTTGCCACGCACCGGATCGTAATCGCCTGAAACAACATCCTCTTTTGCAAGCGCAAGCACATCGCAATCGATCAACAAGCGCTTCCACGGCTGATTACGCTCGCCCCATCGAATCATTTGTTGGATGGTTATCAGCATCTCGACCGCTTGGCGGTTGTATCCCACATCGGAAATCGCGGTAAGCAGCGGCAGAACGTTCGACGCAAACACGCCTGCGATCCGGTGAGCACGAAGAGTCGGCAGCACATGCTTTTCCATCGCAGCTCGAAGCGACTTACCGCCATCCTTTCGGCCTTTCTTGCCGCGCTTCTTGTTGACCGTCGCGAACCACGCATCGAATAAGTCGCCGAATGTGAGGTCCGCCGTCACCGCTTGTTCAACCTTGGCCTGGCGTTCACGCTTCTTCGCTTCGAGGTAGTCCACGCCGTCGCGCGCGTGTGAACGAATCGTCGCAGCCGCTGCGCGCGCATCCTCTAGCGATAACTGCGCATCGGTCGTCGAGCGCGCCCACGTCTTGCCGAGCGGCTTATCGCATTGCTTGCCATTGATACTGACGCGAACAAACCAAGATTTCCCGCCGGCCGGCCCCACGCGCAGGAACAGTCCACGCCCATCCGACAGGAAATACCGCTTTCCGGTCGCCTTCGCAGCTTCGATTTGCCTGACCGTCAATGCCCCCATGATCGCCCTCCATCGATATCGTGATCCGATCGGCCCGCGCATCCTCAGCAGAGCCTACCCCACGCCACGAACACTAAAAAGACACTAAAAAGTTGCGGCTCGTGCGGGATTTCCGCGGAATTGGGCGGACCACCGATTCCCCGCAAACCCTTATCCGACGCGGCTCAGACGGATTTCGTCGGACTTGGCCGGATCACCCGGAAAATAATCACAATTCATTTAACTTTCCGTGAGGACTTCGACACCGGCCGCTGCCTACGATGGGCGCATGTTTTCAGGACCTGCTTCCAGGAGCCCATCATGCCCACCCGCAGACATCTGCTGTTCGCCGGAGCCACCGGTCTCGCCGCGCTCGCGGCGCTGTCGTCCGCCGGCCGCCGCGCGCTGGTCGGCCGCGCGTTCGCCGCGCCGCCCGCCGGCTCGCCCAAGGCCGCCCCGTTCGAGATCACGCTCAGCGACGCCGAATGGCATCGCCGGCTCACGCCCGCCCAATACACGGTCCTGCGCGAAGCCGGCACCGAGCGGCCGTACAGCAGCCCGCTGAACGCCGAGCACCGGCCCGGCACGTTCGCGTGCGCCGGCTGCGACCTCGCGCTGTTCTCGTCGGCCACCAAGTTCGACAGCCATACGGGCTGGCCGAGCTTCTGGAAACCGCTCGACCACGCGGTCGGCACCGACACCGACGCGTCGTTCGGGATGGTCCGCACCGAAGTGCACTGCCGCCGCTGCGGCGGCCATCTCGGCCATGTGTTCGACGACGGCCCGGCGCCGACCGGCCTGCGCTACTGCATGAACGGCGTCGCGCTCGCCTTCCACCCGGCTGCCGCCTGATCCGGCCCCCCGACCGACTGGAGAACGCATCATGCTGCTCATCGTCCTTGCCTATCTCGGCGGCGTGCTCACGATCCTGAGCCCGTGCATCCTGCCCGTGCTGCCGTTCGTGTTCGCGCGCGCCGACCAGCCGTTCGTGCGCACCGGCCTGCCGCTGCTCGCCGGCATGGCGCTCACGTTCGCCGTCGTCGCGACGCTCGCCGCCGTCGGCGGCGGCTGGGTCGCGCAGGCCAACCAGGCCGGCCGCTGGATCGCGATCGTGCTGCTCGCGGTGTTCGGCCTGACGCTGCTGATGCCGCGCTTCGCGGAACACCTGACGCGCCCGCTGGTCGCCGCCGGCAACCGGCTCACCGGATTCGCACAACGCGACGGCCGCCCGGCCGGCCCGGCGTCGTCGCTGCTGCTCGGCGTCGCGACGGGCCTGCTGTGGGCGCCGTGCGCGGGCCCGATCCTCGGTCTCGTGCTGACCGGCGCCGCATTGCGCGGCGCGAGCGTCGGCACGACGCTGCTGCTCGTCGCGTATGCGGCCGGCGCGGCGACCTCGCTCGGCGTCGCGCTCGTGATCGGCGGCAAGGTGTTCGCCGCGATGAAGCGCTCGCTCGGCGCCGGCGAATGGATCCGGCGCGGGATCGGCGCGGCGCTGCTGGCCGGTGTCGGCGCGATCGCGCTCGGCCTCGACACCGGCGCCCTGGCGCAGCTGTCGACCGTCACCACCGGCGGGCTCGAAACGAAGCTCGTCGACCGCCTCGGCGGGCGCTCGAACGGCGCGCCGGCGGCAACGCCGGCGACCGGCGCCGCCGACAACGCGACGGGCGGCGCGATGATGGCCGCCGCGACGGATGGCGCGCAGGCCGGCGGCGCTGCAATGGCCGGCAGCGCGATGATGCGCGCGGCCGGCGCGACCGCGGCCGCGCTGCCCGTCGAAGGTACGCTGCCGTCGCTCGACGGCGCGGTGCAGTGGCTGAACTCGCCGCCGCTGACGGCGGCCGGCCTGCGCGGCAAGGTCGTGCTGGTCGATTTCTGGACGTATTCGTGCATCAACTGCCTGCGCACGCTGCCGTACACGACCGCCTGGGCACGCAAGTACGCGCCGTACGGACTCGTCGTGGTCGGCGTGCACGCGCCGGAGTTCGCGTTCGAACGCGACATCGGCAACGTGAAGAAGGCCGTGCACGACCTCGGCATCGACTACCCGGTCGCGATCGACAACGGCTATGCGATCTGGCGCGCATTCAACAACGAATACTGGCCCGCGCACTACTTCATCGACGCGCAAGGGCGGATCCGCCATCACCACTTCGGCGAAGGCGAATACGCACAGTCCGAACGCGCGATCCAGTCGCTGCTCGCCGAAGCCGGCCATCCGGACGCGCTGAACGTGCCGCTCGGGCTCGCCGGCGCGCCCGCGAAGGGTGCGCTCGCCGCCGCCGACAGCGCGGACGTCCGTTCGCCCGAAACCTACGTCGGCTATGCGCGCGCGGAAAGCTTCGCGTCGCCGGGCGGCGTCGTGCGCGACGCGGCGCACCGCTACGACGCGCCGGGCAGCCCGGATCTCAACGGCTGGGGTCTCGCGGGCACGTGGAACGTCGGCGCCGAACGCGCGTCGCTGGCCGCACCGGATGGCCGGATCGTCTACCGCTTCCATGCGCGCGACCTGCACCTCGTGCTCGGCCCCGGTGCGAACGGCCGGCCCGTGCGCTTTCGGGTGACGCTCGACGGCGCGGCGCCCGGGGCCGCGCATGGCGCCGACGTCGATGCGCAAGGCTACGGCACCGTCACCGGCCAGCGCCTGTACCAGCTCGTCCGGCAGCCGGGCGCGATCGCCGATCGCACGTTCGCGATCGAGTTCCTCGATCCGGGCGTCGATGCGTACGCGTTCACGTTCGGTTGATTGCGCGCGCCACCGCCCTCCGAGCACCGGCTTTTTTCAACGCAGTCCGAAGGAGCAAGAGATGATCCCGATCCCCACCCGCGATGCCGCCGCACGACGGCGCGCGGCCATGCTGCGCCGCATCGGCGCCGTTGCCGTGGCAGCCGCCGCCGTGTTCGGCTACCAGCGCATCGTCAATTCCGCGGAGCCGATGCGCACCGTGCCCGCACCGACGCTCGACGAAACGCCCGGCGCGTCGCACGACGAAACGGCCGTGCTCGCCGGCGGCTGCTTCTGGGGCGTGCAGGGCGTGTTCGAACACGTGAAGGGCGTGAAGCAGGTCACCGCTGGCTATGCGGGCGGCGCGTCCGAAACCGCGCACTACGCGCTCGTCGGCTCGGGGCTGACGGGGCACGCGGAATCGGTGCGGATCGTCTACGACCCGACGCAGATCACGTACGGCCGGCTGCTGCAGGTGTTCTTCTCGGTCGCGCACGACCCGACCCAACTGAACCGGCAAGGCCCCGACGAAGGCTCGCAGTACCGGTCCGCGATCTTCCCGACCACCGCACAGCAACGCGCGGTCGCGACCGCGTACATCGCGCAGCTCGGCAGCGCGCATGTGTTTCCGGCGCCCGTGGTCACGCGCGTGGAAGCCTACAAGGGGTTCTATTCGGCCGAGGCCTATCATCAGAACTACCTCGAACTGCATCCGGATGCGCCGTATATCGCGTTCAACGATCTGCCGAAGGTCGCCGGGCTGAAGCAGCGCTTCCCGGCGCTGTACCGTGCCGACGCGGTGCTGTGGCGCGAAGCGCGCTTGTGAGCCGCGGGTCACTCACCCTGCCGCGCGACGGGAGGCCGCCCGCCGCACAGCCGGGCCGGGCCGGGCCGGCCCGCCACGCCAGGCGCCGGCAGAGGCCGCTTTGCGCCGCATCAACGAATCGGCGGACGCGACGCCGGGGCAAACCCGCATCGTGTCCGCCGCGGCCGGCAACTTCGCGTAGACTTCTCCTGATCCTCGCCGCATGATGCGGCATCCGGACCACCCGCCCAGCCAGGAGGCGTCACGCATGCGCGCAGTGCCTTTGCCTGACAGCAATACCCTCGAAGAACCGTCCACCGGCGCGGTCGTGCGCGACCTGCGCCGCGTGCCCATTCACCCCGATCACTGGTACCCGCTCGCGTGGTCGCGCGAGCTCAAGCGCGGCAAGACGCTCGGCGTGCGCTTCGCCGGCGATCCGATCGTGCTCGTGCGCACCGAATCGGGCGCCGTGTATGCGCTCGAAGATCGTTGCGCGCACCGCCAGGTGCCGCTGCACGCAGGCGTCGTGAGCGGCGAAACGCTGCGCTGCTGCTATCACGGCTGGACCTACGCGTGCGACAGCGGCCGCTGTGTCGACGTGCCCTACCTCGGCCGCGAACGCTTGCCCAACGGCGTGCGCGCGTATCCGTGCCGCGAGGCGCACGGGCTGATCTTCGTGTTCCCGGGCGACGCCACGCTCGCCGAGGCACGGCCGTTCCCCGCGCTCGAATCGGCGGACGATCGAGCGTTCAAGACACGCCGCTTCGGCCGCGAAGTCAAGTGCCACTATTCGTTCATGCACGAGAACCTGATGGACATGAACCATCAGTTCCTGCACCGCAAGCAGATGGGCCAGATGCGCGCACGCTCCGTGGGCCGCCGCCGCGGCGACGACTGGGTCGAGGTCGACTACACGTTCGCGCGGATGGAAGGCAAGCAGCCGGTCGGCGAGGCGCTCGTGTTCGGTTCGAGCAAGAAGCCCGGCGACCAGGCCAACAAGAGCGTGATGACGGTGCGCACCGAGTATCCGTACCAGACGCTGCGGATCCGGTCGAGCGAAGGCACGCTCGTGATGGACCTGTGGATCGTCTACGTGCCGCTCGACGCGGAGCAGCGCACCAACCGCACGTTCGGGCTGCTGTCGATCCACAAGCCCGGCATCCCGTTCGCACTCGATCTCGCGTGGCCGCTGCTCGTGTGGTTCACCGAGCGCATCTTCCGCGAGGATCGCTGGATCGTCGAACGAGAGCAGGAAGCGCATGACCGGCAGGGCGCCGACTGGAATCACGAGGTGTTCCCGGTCATCAACGAGCTGCGCGACCTGCTGCGCCAGTGCGGCGCGCGCACCGTGATCCCGATCCGCGACGCGCGTGACAGCGCATGAGGCGACGCGCGCGTCTCGCCGCGGCGCGTGCGGTTACAGCATGAACGCGCCCGGCAGCAACGCGCGGGCCGTCGTGATCTCGACGGCCCCTTTCAGGTTGGTCAGGATCACTTCGATGTCGGGCTTGCCGATCTCGATGATCACCTGACGACACGCGCCGCACGGCGCGATCGGGCCGTCCGTGTCGCCGACGACCGCGAGCCGCGCGAAATCCCCGGGCCGATAGCCGGCGGCGATCGCCGCGAACAACGCCGTGCGTTCCGCGCAATTGCACAGTCCGTACGACGCGTTCTCGACGTTGCAGCCGTGGAAAACCGTCCCGTCGCGCGCCTGCAGCGCCGCGCCGACCTTGAAGCGCGAGTACGGCGCATACGCGCGCTCGCGCGCCGCCTTCGCCTGTTCGATCAGTTCGTCTCGTTCCATCGTGGTGAGGCCTCCGGGAGCAGGGTCAGTCGACCCGCTGGTAAAGGGTCGGCGGCGCTTCGCCCGTGTCGCCGAGCACGTAGCCGCGGCGAATCGCGTCCGCCGCGTGCGCCGCGGTCGCTTCGTCGCGGGCGTGCACGAAACCGAGCGGCTCGCCGGCCTCGACGCGTTGCCCGATCTCCGCGAGCGCCGACAGGCCGACGCTGACGTCGATCGCATCCTCCGCGCGCGTGCGGCCGCCGCCGAGCGCGACCACCGCCAGCCCGAGCGCGCGGCAATCGACGCGCTGCACCACGCCGCTCGCAGGCGCCGGAACCGGCACGATCACCGCCGCGCGCGCCAGATGCCGTGCGGGCGCATCGAGCAGGTCGGCGGGGCCACCGAGCGCGACGACCATGCGCGCGAAACGCTCGGCCGCCGCGCCCGAATCGAGCGCCTGCTGCAGCTTCTCGCGCGCGTGGCCGACGTCGCGCGCCAGCCCGCCGGTCACGAGCAACTCGGCCGACAACGCCATCGTCACGTCGTGCAACCGCGCGGGACGCGACTTGCCGGTCAGGTAGTCGATCGCGCACGCAACCTCGAGCGCGTTGCCCGCGCACGGCGCGAGCGACTGGTTCATGTCGGTGAGGATCGCGGTCGTCTTCATGCCGGCGCCGTTGCCGACGTCGACGATGCTGCGGGCCAGTTCCGCCGATTTCTCCGCGGTCGGCATGAACGCGCCGGAGCCGACCTTGACGTCCATCACGAGCCCGTCGAGCCCGGCCGCGAGTTTCTTCGACAGGATCGACGCGGTGATCATCGCGACCGATTCGACGGTCGCCGTCACGTCGCGGATCGCATAGATGCGCTTGTCGGCCGGCGCGAGCCGCGCGGTCTGCCCGATGATCGCGACGCCGACCTCGCGCACCGTGCGACGAAACGCGTCCGTGGCGGGCATCACGTCGTAACCGGGAATCGCGCTGAGCTTGTCGAGCGTGCCGCCGGTGTGACCGAGCCCGCGCCCCGAGATCATCGGCACGTAGCCGCCGCACGCGGCCACCATCGGCCCGAGCATCAGCGACACGACGTCGCCGACGCCGCCCGTCGAATGCTTGTCGATCACCGGCCCGTCGAGATCGAGCGCGCGCCAGTCGAGCACGTCGCCCGAATCGCGCTGCGCGAGCGTCAGCGCGACGCGCTCGTCGGTGCTCAGGTCGTTGAAATACACCGCCATCGCGAACGCGGCCACCTGGCCCTCGGTCACGCTACCGTCGGTCACGCCGCGCACGAACGCGGCCATCCCGTCGCGATCGAGCGGCTGCCCGTCGCGCTTCCTGCGAATGAATTCCTGCGGTAGAAACATCGTTGCCTCGCTTCGATCGGTCGGAGTCTACTGTCAATGCAGCGAGAAAAACAGGCCGGCAATCGCCGCGCTCATCAGGTTCGACAGCGTCGCCGCCGTCAGCGCGCGCAAGCCGAGGCGCGCGACGTCCGAGCGGCGCTCGGGCGCGACCGCGCTGAAGCCGCCGGCGAGAATCGCGATCGACGAGAAGTTCGCGAAGCCGCACAGCGCGAACGACACGATCGCGAGCGTCTTCGGGTCGAGCACCTGCAGGCCGGCCGCCGCCGCATGCGCGCCGCCCTTCAGGTACGGCGACAGGTCGCCGTACGCGACGAATTCGTTGAAGATCAGCTTCTCCCCGATGAAGTTGCCGGCCAGCGCCGCATCGTGCCACGGCACGCCGATGATCCACGCGAGCGGCGCGAACAGGTGGCCGATGATGCCGACCAGCGTGACCTGCGGAAAGCCCACGAACGCGGCCGCGCCACCGACGATCAGGTTCATCAGCGCGATGAGCCCGACGAACGCGATCAGCATCGCGCCGACGTTGATCGCGATGCGCAGCCCGACCGATGCACCGGAGGCGGCCGCCTCGATCACGTTGGCGGCGCGCTTGTCGTCGAAATCGAGACCGTCGACCACCACGCGGCTCGGTTCGACGGTCGGAAACAGCAGCTTGCCGAACAGCAGCCCGCCCGGCACCGCCATGAACGACGCGGCGAGCAGGTACTCCATCTTCACGCCGAGACCGGCATAACCGACCAGCACCGAGCCCGCGACCGATGCCATCCCGCTCGCCATCACCGTGAAGATCTCGGCGCTCGTCATGTTGCGCACGAACGGCTTCACGAGCGCGGGCATCTCGCTTTGCCCGAGGAAGATCGTCGCGACGGCCGAACACGCCTCGATGCGGCTCACGCCGAGCACCTTGGCGAGCCCCGCACCGAGGATCGCGACGATCCACTTCATCACGCCGATGTAGTACAGCACCGAGATCAGCGCGGTGACGAAGATGATCATCGGCAGCACGCGCAGGCCGAACACGAACCCGCCGTCGCCGAACAACTGGAACATCCGTGCGTCGACCAGACCGCCGAACACGAACGCGATGCCGTGATTGCCCATGTCGAGCACGCGGTTGACGCCGTTCGCGGCCGCGGCCAGCGCCGCGCGACCCGACGGCACGAACAGCACGAGCGCGCCGATCGCGAACTGCGTGAGCAGCGCGGCGATCATGGTCCGCCCACTGACCGCGCGGCGGTTGTTCGACAGCAGATACGCGACCAGCAACAGAAACAGCATACCGAGGAGACTGCGTAGAATATCCACCTTGTGCTCCTTTCTCACTATTTGAACTGTCCGGCGGGCGGCCCGTGCCCGCGACCCGCGTGATCGGGTTGGTGGATGTTACTCGCTCGATATGCACGCCGGCAACGTCGCCAAAATCGCCGCGACCAATGGCGTCGATCGTTTCTTTTTTCGTGCTTCGACGACTTGATCAGTTGTTCTACCTACCTCGTGAAAACGCGCGCGGGGCGCGCCGTTCGAACGGGCACGCCCCGCCTGCTACGCATCGCTCAACCCGCGCGTTCGACCGGATGGGGTTCGCGCAGCCGGTTCGCGATCCGCGCGGCCTCGTAGTAGCCGGCACCGGGCGGGCGCTTCAGGTAACGGCCCGCGCCGCGCACCGCGCGCAATTCACCGTCGGCCCAGGCGAGTGCGCCGCGCGTGAGCGTGTGCGTCGCGACGCCCTGCACGGTCATCCCCTCGAACACGTTGAAGTCGACCTGCTGGTGATGCGTGTTCACCGAGATCGTCTTCGTCGCGGCCGGGTCCCATACGACGAGGTCGGCATCGGCGCCGACCTGCACGGCGCCCTTGCGCGGATACAGGTTGAAGATCTGCGCGGCGTTCGTCGACGTGATCCGCACGAACTCGTTCGGCGTGATGCGGCCATGATTCACGCCGTGATGCCACAGCACCGACATGCGATCCTCGACGCCGCCGCAGCCGTTCGGGATCTTCGTGAAATCGTTGCGGCCCATCGCCTTCTGCGATGCGCAGAACACGCAGTGATCGGTCGCCGTCGTATGCAGCTGCCCCGACTGCAGCCCGCGCCACAGCGCCTCGCGATGCTCGGCGGAGCGGAACGGCGGGCTCATCACGTGGGCCGCCGCGCGCGTCCAGTCCGGGTCGCGATAGACGGCCTCGTCGATCACCAGGTGGCCCGGCAGCACTTCGCCGAACACGCGCAGCCCTTCGCTGCGCGCGCGCGTGATCACGTCGACCGCATCCTTCGCCGACACGTGCACGATATACACGGGCACGCCGAGCACCTGCGCGATGCGGATCGCGCGGTTCGCGGCCTCGCCTTCCACCTCCGGCGGCCGCGACAGCGGATGCGCCTCCGGCCCCGTCATCCCGCGCGCGAGCAGCGCCTTTTGCAGCTGGAACACGAGCTCGCCGTTCTCCGCGTGCACGGTCGGCAGCGCGCCGAGTTCGAGCGAACGCGTGAAGCTGTTCACGAGGATCTCGTCGTCGGCCATGATCGCGTTCTTGTACGCCATGAAGTGCTTGAAGCTCGACACGCCATGCTCGCGCACGAGCGTGCCCATGTCGCGGTGCACGCTGTCGTCCCACCACGTCACGGCCACGTGAAAGCCGTAATCGGAAGCCGATTTCTCGGCCCAGCCGCGCCATTCGTGGAATGCCTCCATCAGCGGCTGCTTCGGGCTCGGAATCACGAAGTCGATGATGCTCGTCGTGCCGCCCGCCAGCCCGGCGGCCGTGCCCGAGTAGAAATCGTCGCTCGCCCGCGTGCCCATGAACGGCAACTCCATGTGCGTATGCGGATCGATGCCGCCCGGCATCACGTACTGGTCGTGCGCGTCGACGACGGTCGCGCCGGCCGGCGCATCGATCTGCTCCGCGATCTGCAGGATCGTGCCGCCGTCCTGCGGGTCCGCGCAGAGCACGTCCGCGCGATAGGAACGGTCTGCATCGACCACGGTGCCGCCACGAATCAGGATTGCCATTTGCTTGCCTCCTCGTTGACTGTCGGGTGCCGCATGCCGCGTGCGAGTCGAAGCCGGCTCGCGCGTCATGCGCTCGCGATCTGCGCGCGCTGTCCGGCGCGCCACTTCATCCAGGTGCCGTACACGCCCGACGCCAGCACGAGGCCGACGAACCACGCGTACGTGTAAAGCGTGTTGAAGAACGCCGGCACGTTCGGGAACGACGCGGGAAACGCGGTATGCAGGAAGCCCGGCAGGTTCGGCAGCACGCCGACCGCGAGCGCGACCAGCGCGGCCGGGTTCCAGCCGCGCGCGTAGCTGAAGCCGCCGGCCTCGTCGAACAGCGCACGCGTGTCGAGCTGCGTGCCGCGAATCAGGAAGTAGTCGACCATCAGGATGCCCGCGACCGGCCCGAGCAACGCCGAATAGCCGACGAGCCAGGTGAAGATATAGCCGTCCGTCGTCGCGAGGATCTTCCACGGCATCATCACGATCGCGATCGTCGCGGTGATCATCCCGCCCGTGCGGTACGAGATCGCCTTCGGCCACAGGCTCGAGAAGTCGTACGCGGGGCCGACGAGATTCGCGGCGAGGTTGCAGCACATCGTGTCGAGCGTGAGGATCACGAGCGCGATGCCGACGCCGATGCCCGTCATCCGGCTCGTCAGGTCGATCGGATCCCAGATCGCGTTGCCGTAGATCACGACGGTTGCCGACGTCACGACGACCGACACCACCGACAGCAGCGCCATCGGCAGCGGCAGCCCGATCGACTGCCCGATCATCTGGTCGCGCTGCGAATGCGCGAAGCGCGTGAAATCAGGAATGTTCAGCGCGAGCGTCGCCCAGAAGCCGACCATCGCGGTCAGGCCGGGCCAGAAGGTCGCCCAGAACAGCCCGGCCTTCTTGCCGCCTGCCGCGAACTGCGACGGCGCCGACAGCATCGAGCCGAACCCGCCCGCCTTCGACGTCGCCCACCACACGAGCGCCACGCACATCACGACCTTGATCGGTGCGGACCAGCTTTCGAGCCAGCGGATCGAATCGGTGCCGTGCCAGATGAAGTACAGCTGCAGCGCCCAGAACACGAGGAAGCACGCGAGCTGCCCGAACGAGATGCCGACGAGCGGCAGCGCCGCGCCGTGCAGCGCGTTGCCGGTCAGGATGTTCAGCAGCGTGTAGATCGCGCTGCCGCCGAGCCAGGTCTGGATGCCGTACCAGCCGCAGGCGACGATCGCGCGCAACAGCGCCGGCAGCTTCGCGCCCTGCGTGCCGAACGACGCGCGCACGAGCACCGCGTACGGGATTCCGTGCTTCGCGCCCGCATGGCCGATCAGCAGCATCGGCACGAGCACGATCAGGTTGCCGAGCAGCACCGTCATCACCGCCTGCCACGGCGACATGCCTTCCTGGATCAGCCCGGCCGCGAGCATGTACGACGCGATGTTCATCACCATCCCGACCCACAGCGCCGCGAAGTGGTACCACTTCCACGTGCGCTGCGCCGGCGTCGTCGGCGCGAGATCGTCGTTGTACAGGCTGCCGCCGTGCGCCGCGGCGCTGTCGGGATCGGCGGGATTCGCTGCGTGATTCATCGAACACACTCCACGAAAACGTCAACGCCGGCATCGTGCGATGCCGGCCCGGGTGGAACGAAAGGCGGCGATGCAGGATGACCCTGCCTCGCCGGACGCCGGTCAGGCAGCCTTCTTCGCGTGCTTATCCGGTGCCGCCGCGCCTGCACCCGCCCCCGCCTCCGCGCTCGCCGGATTGTTCGGATGCGTGGTCCAGTTCGCGTAGTCGCCCGAATCGACGCGCTCCATCGTGATGCATTGCTCGACCGGACACACATGCATGCAAAGATTGCACCCGACGCACGCCGAATCGACCACTTCGAAATGCCGCACGCCGTCCTTCGTCGCCGTGATCGCCTGGTGCGAGGTGTCCTCGCACGCGATATGGCACAGCCCGCACTGGATGCAGCGGTCCTGGTCGATGCGCGCCTTGATGTCGTACTTCAGGTTCAGGTATTTCCAGTCGGTGACGTTCGGCACTGCGCGGCCGCGGATGTCGTCGAGCGTCGCGTAGCCCTTCTCGTCCATCCAGTTCGACAGCCCGTCGGCGAGATCCGACACGATCCGGAAGCCGTAATGCATCGCGGCGGTGCACACCTGCACGCTGCCGGCGCCGAGCACCATGAACTCGGCCGCGTCGCGCCATGACGAGACGCCGCCGATGCCCGAGATCGGCAGGTTCGGCGTTTCCGGGTCGCGGGCGATTTCCGCGACCATGTTCAGCGCGATCGGCTTGACCGCCGGCCCGCAATAGCCGCCGTGCGTGCCCTTGCCGTCGACGGTCGGCATCGGCGCCATGTGGTCGAGATCGACCGCGACGATCGAGTTGATCGTGTTGATCAGTGACACGCCGTCCGCCCCGCCCTTGTACGCGGCGCGCGAGCCCATCCGGATGTCGCTGATGTTCGGTGTGAGCTTCACGAGGCACGGCAGCTTCGTGCCCTCCTTCACCCAGCGCGTGACCATCTCGACGTATTCGGGCACCTGCCCGACCGCCGCGCCCATCCCGCGCTCGCTCATCCCGTGCGGGCAACCGAAGTTGAGCTCGACCGCGTCGGCCCCGGTATCCTCGACGAGCGGCAGGATCCATTTCCAGTCGCGCTCGTTGCACGGCACCATCAGCGACACGATCAGCGCGCGGTCCGGCCAGTCGCGCTTCACCTGCGCGATCTCTCTCAGGTTCACGTCGAGCGGACGGTCGGTGATCAGCTCGATGTTGTTCAACCCCGCGATGCGCTGGCCGTTCCACTGCACGGCGCCGTAGCGCGAACTGACGTTGACGACGTGCGGGTCGAGCCCGAGCGTCTTCCAGACGACGCCGCCCCAGCCCGCCTCGAATGCGCGATTGACGTTGTAGGCCTTGTCGGTCGGCGGCGCGGACGCCAGCCAGAAGGGATTCGGCGAAGTGATGCCTGCGATGGTGCAGCGAAGATCGGCCATGTTCGGCTCCGTGAGAATGGGGTCGTGTTCGGTGTGCCAGCGGGACGCCGCGCGTTCAGGCTGCCTTCGCGTCGCGCGCGGCGAGCGTCGCGTCGATCGACGCGGCCGCGCGCTTGCCGTCCTGCACGGCCTGCACCGTGAGATCGATGCCGTCGGTCGCCGCGCAGTCGCCGCCGGCCCACACGTCCGGCAGCGCCGTGCGCCCGTCCGCATCGACCGCGATCCGCGTGCGGTCCGAAGTCAGCAACGTGGCCGCGATGCCGTCCGGCACGAGCGTCTGGCCGATCGCCTTCAGCACCATGTCCGCGTCGATGGTGAAGCGCTCGCCCGATGCGCCCTCGAATTCGACGCCCGTCACCTGCCCGTCCGTGCCCACGATACGCACCGGCTTCGCGTGCGTGACGAGCGTGACGCCGCTCTTTTGCGCGAACTCGCGCTCGGCCCACGTCGCGCTCATCGCGTCGACGCCGCGCCGGTACACCATCGTCACGCGCTCGGCGCCGAGCTTGCGGCTCTGCACCGCCGCATCGATCGCCGTATTGCCGCCGCCGATCACGACCACGCGCCGCCCGACCGGCACGTTCGCGAGCGCGTCGGCCTGCCGCACCTGCGCGATGAAATCGACCGCGTTCATCACGCCGCCCAGTTGCTCGCCGTCGATCGCGAGCGCGCGCACGCCACCGAGCCCCATCGCGAGGAATACCGCGTCGTGCTGCTCGCGCAGCGCATCGAGCGTCACGTCGCGTCCGAGCGCCGCACCGGTTTTCAGCGTGATGCCGCCCACCGACAGCAGCCACTCGACCTCGCGTTGCGCGAAATCGTCGACGGTCTTGTACGCGGCGATCCCGTATTCGTTGAGGCCGCCGGCCTTCGGACGCGCGTCGAACAGCGTGACACGATGCCCGGCGAGCGCGAGCCGGTGCGCGCACGCGAGCCCGGTCGGCCCCGCGCCGACCACCGCCACATGGCGGCCCGTCTCCGGCGCGCGCCGGAACTGCACCGCGCCGGTCTGCATCGCCCAGTCGGTCGCATGCCGCTGCAGCGCGCCGATCGCGACCGGCTGCGCATCCTGATGGTTGCGCACACAAGCGCCTTCACAGAGGATCTCGGTCGGGCACACACGTGCGCACATCCCGCCGAGCGGATTCGCGGACAGGATGTCGGTCGCGGCGCCTTTCAGGTTGCCGTTGCCGATCTTGCGGATGAAGCTCGGGATGTCGATCTGCGTCGGGCACGCGTGCACGCACGGTGCGTCGTAGCAGTAATGGCAGCGGCTCGCGGCGGCCGCCGCCGCGGTCGGATCGAGCAGCGGCGCGATATCGGCGAATTCGCACGAGAGTTGCGTGGACGACAGGCGATGCGCGGCGATATCGCCGGTTGGCTGGGTGGTCATACGCGTTCCTTCGGCTGGGTGGAGACAAAGCCGTCCCCGCCGGCTGCGAATGCACAGTCGGGGCGGTCATGCTTAGGCATGCAAATTTCTGACGACAGGCAGCCTCGCGGCTGCTACGGCCGACCCATCATGAAGCCGGCTCGCATGCGCGCGACAGCATCGCGTGCAGCAGCACGTTCGCGCCGGCCTCGATCCATGCGGGCGTCGCGTCCTCGATCTCGTTGTGGCTGATGCCGTCGACGCAGGGCACGAACACCATCGACGTCGGCGCGACCTGCGCGAGATAGCACGCGTCGTGGCCCGCGCCCGACACGATGTCGCGATGCGAATAGCCGAAGCGGTCGGCCGCGCCGCGCACGGCCGCCACGCACGCGGGATCGAACGCGACCGGCTTGTAGTAGAAAATCTGCTCGAGCTCGGTGTCGAGCCCGATGTCGGCCGCGATGCGCGCGACGCCGTCGCGCAGCGCCGCATCCATCTTCGCGAGCACGGCGTCGTCCGGATGACGGAAATCGACGGTGAAGAACACGCGGCCCGGAATCACGTTGCGCGAGTTCGGGTGGACCTGCATCATGCCGACCGTCGCACAGCCGAACGGCGCATGATCGAGGCCGATCCGGTTGACGAGATCGACCACGCGCGACGCACCGAGCAGCGCGTCGCGGCGGCGCGGCATCGGCGTCGGCCCCGCGTGCGCTTCCTGGCCGGTGAACGTGATCTCGTACCAGCGCTGCCCCTGCGCGTCGGTCACGACGCCGATCGTCTTGCATTCCGCTTCGAGAATCGGCCCCTGTTCGATATGCAGCTCGAACGCCGCGTGCAGCTTGCGCCCGCCGCACGGCACGTCGCCCGCATAACCGATGCGCGCCAGTTCCTCGCCGATCGTCTTGCCGTCGACGTCCTTGCGCGACAGCCCGTATTCGAGCGGGAACACGCCCGCGAACACGCCCGATGCGACCATCGCGGGCGCGAAGCGCGAACCCTCTTCATTGGTCCAGATCACGACCTCGACGGGATGCTCGGTCTCGATGCCGTGATCGTTGAGACTGCGAATCACTTCGAGGCCGCCGAGCACGCCGTAGATGCCGTCGAAGCGTCCGCCGGTCGGCTGCGAATCCGCGTGCGAGCCCGTGACGACCGGCGCGGCGTCGGCCACGCGGCCCGCGCGGCGCATGAACACGTTGCCCATCGTATCGACCGTCACCGTGCAGCCGGCCGCCTTCGCCCAGCCGACGATCAGGTCGCGGCCGGCCTTGTCGAGATCGGTCAGCGCGAGGCGGCACACGCCGCCTTTCGGCGTCGCGCCGATTTTCGCGACTTCCATCAGGCTGTCCCACAGCCGCTTGCCGTCGACCTTGATCGACGTGTCGAAAGCTGCCCGCTTCACTGTTTCCGATACCGCGTTCATTCGTATCGCTCCTGTGGGGTCGGTGATGTCGTCAGCCCGGTCTGTGCCGGTGCGTGTGATGCCTGTTTCGAGGGCACACCGCCCGGATGCGGTGCATGTCCCCGTCGATTCGCGAAACGCGCAAATCCTGTCCGATTGGACAGGTTTTAGACGATCAAAATGACCAGCGCAACGTCTTTCTTGCGTGACGCGATGGAGCGAGAAACGTGCCACCGCAACGCAGCATCGCGGTGGAATCGCGGCATCCGGATGCGTGCGCGCGACGCGAATCAGCAGCTAGAATGAAGCCCAACGCGGCATGGCCGCCGCGCGAGGGACACGATGAGACATGACGAGGCGGCGATCGAAGCCACCGACCGGGACGAAACGCCCGCGCCTTTGCGGCGACGCAAGGCACACATTCGCGAGTCCAACGAAGCCCATCTGCTCGCGTGCGCGGAAGCCGTATTCGCGGAACGCGGGCTCGCCGGCGCCAGCACCGCGATGATCGCGGAGCGCGCGGGCCTGCCGAAGGCGAATGTGCACTACTACTTCCCGACCAAGCTTGCGCTGTACCGCCGCGTGCTCGACGACCTGTTCGAGGACTGGCATCGCGCGGCCGGCTCGTTCGAGGCCGGCGACGATCCGGTGGAGGCGATCGGCAGCTACGTGCGCGCGAAGATGGCGCTGTCGCAGCGGCGCCCGCTCGGCTCGAAGGTCTGGGCCAACGAGATCATCCACGGCGCGGAACACATGCAGGACATCCTGTCGCAACGCGTGAAGCCGTGGTTCGACGCGCGCATCAACGTGATCGACGGCTGGATCGCGCGCGGACTGCTCGCGCCGATCGACCCGCATGCGCTGATGTACCTGATCTGGGCGACCACGCAGCACTATGCGGATTTCGATGCGCAGATTCGCGCGCTGAGCGGCAAGCGCGCGTTCACGAAGAAGGCGTTCGACGACAGGACCGAACAGGTCGTGCAACTCGTGATTCGCGCATGCGGCGCGGTATCGCCGAACGCGAAGTCGTAGCGCGACACGGCGATCCGCCAAATAAAAACGGGCGGCGCGCACCACACGGAAGGTCCCGTGCGATACGCGCCGCCCGCGATGCCACGGACGGACGAACGATGCGTCGCGTTACGCGAGGCGCTCGATCGCGACGGCCGTCGCTTCGCCGCCGCCGATGCACAGCGATGCGACGCCGCGCTTCAAGCCGTACGTTTCGAGCGCGGCCAGCAGCGTCACCATCACGCGCGCACCCGATGCGCCGATCGGATGCCCGAGCGCGCATGCGCCGCCGTGCACGTTGACCTTCTCGTGCGGCAGGTCGAGGTCGCGCATCGCGGCCATCGGCACCACCGCGAACGCTTCGTTGATCTCGAACAGGTCGACGTCGCGCAGGTTCCAGCCGGTTTTCTCCGACAGCTTGCGCAGCGCGCCGATCGGCGCGGTCGCGAACAGGCCGGGCTTGTCCGCATGAGTCGAATGCCCGACGATCACGGCCTTCGGCGTGAGGCCGAGGCGCTCGGCTTCCGAGCGACGCATCATCACGAGCGCGGCCGCGCCGTCCGAAATCGACGAGGCGTTCGCGGCCGTCACCGTGCCGCCGTCGCGGAACGCCGGCTTCAGCGTCGGGATCTTGTCGAGTTTCGCCTTGCCCGGCTGCTCGTCGATCGACACGACGCTTTCCGTCTTGCCGGCCTTCACGGTCACCGGCGCGATTTCCGACACGAAACGCCCTTCCGCGATCGCGCGCTGCGCCCGCGTCAGCGACGCAATCGCGAACGCATCCTGCGCTTCGCGCGTGAACTGGTAGGCCTGCGCGCAATCCTCGGCGAAGGTACCCATCAGGCGGCCCTTTTCATACGCGTCCTCGAGCCCGTCGAGGAACATGTGGTCGAGCACCTGCCCATGACCCATGCGCATGCCCGCGCGCGCCTTCGGCAGCAGGTACGGCGCATTCGTCATGCTCTCCATCCCGCCCGCCACGGCCACGCCCGCCGAACCCGCCAGCAGCAGGTCGTGCGCGAACATCGCGGCCTTCATCCCGGAGCCGCACATCTTGTTGACCGTGGTCGCACCCGCGGCGAGCGGCAGCCCGGCCTTCAGCGCGGCCTGGCGCGCCGGCGCCTGGCCCTGGCCGGCCGGCAGCACGCAGCCGAACACGATCTCGTCGATGCGCTCGGCGGACACGTTCGCGCGCTCGAGCGCGGCGCGAATCGCCACCGCGCCAAGGTCGCTCGCGCTGGCCGCCGCCAGGTCGCCCTGAAAACCGCCCATCGGCGTGCGCGCCGCGCCCACGATTACGATCGGATCCTGAGTCGTCATGATTCGCTTCCTCCAGTGTCAGCGCGGTGCCATGCGCAACGCGCCATCGAGACGGATAACTTCGCCGTTCAACATCGTGTTCTCGGCGATGTGGCGCACCAGCGCCGCAAATTCTTCCGGGCGGCCGAGCCGCGGCGGGAACGGCACGCTCTTGCCGAGCGCGTCCTGCACGTCCTGCGGCATGCCGGCCATCATCGGCGTCGCGAAGATGCCGGGCGCGACCGTCACGACGCGAATGCCGAAGCGCGCGAGCTCGCGTGCGATCGGCAGCGTCATGCCCACCACGCCGCTCTTCGACGCCGCATACGCAGCCTGTCCGATCTGCCCGTCGAACGCCGCGACCGATGCGGTATTGACGATCACGCCGCGCTCGCCTTCCGCGTCAGCGTCCTGCTTCGACATCGCTTCGGCGGCCAGCCGGATCATGTTGAACGTGCCGACCAGATTGATCGACACCGCGCGCGCGAAGCGGTCGAGCGAATGCGGGCCGTCGCGGCCGACGACCTTCTCGCCCGGCGCGACGCCCGCGCAGTTGACGAGCACGTCGACGCGGCCGAACGCGTCGCGCGCGGCCGCGACGGCGGCCTGACCATCGGCTTCGCTCGTCACGTCGGTCTTCACGAAGCGCGCGGCCGCGCCGAGTTCGTTCGCGAGGCTCGTGCCCGCCTCGTCATTGACGTCCAGCAGCACGGCTTTGCCGCCCTGCGCGACGACCATGCGCGCCACCGCGGCGCCGAGGCCGGAACCGGCACCGGTAATCAGAAAAACGCGATCCTTGATATTCATTCGCAGTCCGTATTCAGGGTTGAGCGGCCTTCTCGGCTTCCATCTTGCGCAACACGAAGCGCTGGATCTTGCCGCTCGGGGTTTTCGGCAGCGCGTCGACGAAGTCGATCGCGCGCGGATAAGCGTGAGCGGACAGCCGCCGCTTCACGTGCAGACTCAATTCCTCGGCCAGTTCCGGCGTGCCGTCGAACCCTTTCGACAGGACGACGAACGCCTTCACGATCTCCGTGCGCTCCGGATCGGGCACACCGATCACGGCAGCCTCGCTGACGGCCGGATGCTCGATCAGCGCACTTTCCACGTCGAACGGGCCGATCCGGTAGCCGGACGACGTGATCACGTCGTCCGCGCGGCCGATGAAGCTCACGGTGCCATCCGGCTCCAGCTCGACGTTGTCGCCGGTCCGGTAGTAGCCGCCCGCGATCGCCGGCGTGTCCTGCTGCCAGTAGCCGCGGAACCACAGCAGCGGCGAGCGCGCGATGTCGATCGCGAGGTTGCCGGGCTCGCCGGGGCCAAGCTCGCGGCCGGCTTCGTCGAGCACCGCGACACGGTAGCCCGGCATCGCGAGGCCGGCCGAACCGGCATGGATGACGTGCGTGAGGCCGTGATGATTGTTGACGACCATCCCGAGTTCGGTCTGGCCGTAGTGGTCATGGATCGGCGCGCCGAGCGCCGCGTGGAACCAGCGCACGACTTCGGGATTCAGCGGCTCGCCGGCACTGCTGACCACGCGCAGCTGGCCTTTCAGCCGTGCGGCCGCTTCGTTGCCGGCCGCCATCAGCATCCGGTACGCGGTCGGTGAACCGGCGAGGCTCGTGATGCCGAGTCGCTCGATCACGTCATAGGTGCTGTCGACCGTGAAGCTGCCCTCGTACAGCGTCGTCGCATGACCGAGGAGCAGCGGGCCGGTGATCGCGTAATAGAGCCCGTACGCCCAGCCCGGATCGGCGATGTTCCAGAACCGGTCGCTCGCGCGCAGGTCGACCGCTTCGCGCATGTACGCGCCGAACGCGAGCAGCGCGTACAGCGGCACCGGCACGCCCTTCGGCAAGCCCGTCGTGCCCGACGTCGACATCATCATGAACAGGTCCGCCCCCTTGCGCAGCACCGGCTCGAACGTATCGGACTGCGCAGCGAGCGCCGCGCGGAAATCGATGTCGTGAGCCGGCAGCGTCTCGCCTGCTTCGCGCACCGTCGCGACCGCCGGACAGTCGGCAATTTCGTCGAGCTTCGCGCGATTCGCGACGTTGGTCACGACCAGCCGCGCGCCGCTCATGCGCAGCCGGTGCTCGATCGCCTTCGGGCCGAACGCGGTAAACAGCGGCTGGTACACGGCGCCCGCGCGCCACGTGCCGAGGATCGTCGCGACGAGTTCCGGCGTGCGCGGCAGCATGCCGGCCACCACGTCGCCCGGTTTCACGCCCTGCGCGACGAGCAGGTGCGCGACCCGGGCCGACAACGCCTGCATCTGCGCGAAGGTGAAGCGATGGTGCTGGCCGCCGGCGTCGATCCAGTCGAGCGCGATCGCGTCCGCCTTCGCGTGCCGGTCGCAGCATTCGACACACGCGTTCAGGCCGCGCTCCAGGTCGCCGTCCAGTTGCGCGGCGGCGGTCTCGATACTGAACCGGGCCACGGCGTCGGCGTAGGCCGGCACCGCCCGGGCGGTAGCTCCTTCAGGCATGCGTGTCTCCTGTGCGTTATGGCCGCCGGCGAGCCAGGGGCGCGACGGGGATACATCGATAGTAGACAGCCCCTACATTGCAATCAATGACAAACGGAATCTAGAATCGTGATCGCTTTTGCCATGTCGGAGGACGCAGGAAAATGGGGCCGCAGATGATTTCGCCGGATTTCGTCGACGATGCGCTTGCGTGCCTGCGCCGGCGCGGCCTGCCGACCGTGCCCGTGCTGCGTGCCGCGGGGCTGCCGGCCGCCGTGCACGAGCCCGTCACGCCCCAGCAGTACGGCCGGCTGTGGCTCGCGATCGCCGGTGCGCTCGACGACGAGTTCTTCGGACTCGCCGCGCGCCCGATGCGGCGCGGCAGCTTCACGCTGCTGTGCCACGCGGTGCTGCATGCCGGCACGCTCGACAAGGCGCTGCGGCGCGCGCTGAAGTTTCTGCGCGTGGTGCTCGACGAGCCGCACGGCGAGCTCGTGGTGGCCGACGGGCAGGCGCAGATCGTGCTGGCGCAATCGGGCGCGCCGTACCCGGCGTTCGCGTACCGGACGTTCTGGCTGATCCTGCTTGGCGTCGCGTGCTGGCTGATCGGCCGGCGCATCCCGCTGCAGCGCATCGATTTCGCGTGCCCGAGCGCCGGCCAGCGCAGCGACTATCACCAGTTCTTCGGCGTCCCCGTGCATTTCGACCGGCCCGACAGCCGGCTCGCGTTCAACGCCGCGTACCTCGCGCTGCCGACGATCCGTTCGGAGCAGGCGCTGAAGACCTTCCTGCGCGGCGCGCCCGGCAACCTGCTCGTGCGCTACCGGCACGACACCGGCTGGGTCGCGAAGACGCGCGCGCATCTCAAGGCGCGGCCGGCCGCCGAATGGCCCGACTTCGACACGCTGGCCGTGCGCCTCGACACGACGCCCGCGACGCTGCGGCGGCGTTTGCGCAGCGAAGGGCAAAGCTTCGCGGCGATCAAGGACGAGTTGCGCGGCGCGCTCGCGCAGTCGCTGCTGCGCGGGCACGCGCTCAGCGTCGCGGAGATCGCGGCCGAGCTCGGCTTCACCGAGCCGAGCGCGTTTCATCGCGCGTTCCGGAAATGGACGGGGACGAGCCCCGGTGCCTTCCGGCGCGACGTGCATGCGGCTCAGGCGGAATCTTGAATGGCTGATGGATGTGGAGCGCCTCGTCATGTGCCGTCGATACGCTCCAGTCCGGTTTCTTCTGCGTTCCGGTGCGAATCCGCGCGGCGTTCACCGCACCGCGGAGCCGGCACGACGTTGCGCCGCGATCCGTCAGACCACATACTGGTCTGCCTGTCCGGACGAGGTTGCGTCGATGGTGAATGTCGATCAGGGCGCCGCTTCGATCTTCGGCGCGATCGGAACGGCCGTGTCGTTGCTGGCGGCGATTCGTTACGCGCTCGCGATCTATCGGCGCACCGTGCGCCCGCATCTGTTCACGTGGCTCGTGTGGTCGGTCGTCACGGCGATCGCGGCTGCCGGCCAGTTCGTCGCGGGCGCGGGGCCGTCCGCGTGGTGCACGGCGGCGATCGCCGTCACGTGCTTTCTGACGCTGATCGCCAGCCTGTTTCGCGGCGAACGCGGCTGGACGGGCCTCGACTGGCTGTTCCTGTGCGCGGCCCTGTCGGCCATTCCGCTGTGGAAGCTGACCGACGATCCGACGGTGTCGATCTGTCTGGTTACGCTGATCGAGCTTGCCGGCCTCGGCCCGACCGTGCGCAAGACGATCCGCGATCCGTGGAGCGAGAGCCTCGCGTATTTCGCGCTATGCGTGCTCAAGTACGCACTGGCGCTGCTGGCACTGAGCACGTGGAGTGTCGCGGTCGCGTTCTATCCGGCCGTCAATCTCATCGCGTCGATCGGCATCTGCATGGTGATGCTGGCCCGGCGTCAGTCGTTGTCGAACGCGCGGTAGGCTGCGTTTGTCACCGCCATGCCGCTCCCCTTCCGAAATGATGCGAGGCCTGACATGGATGCAATCCGTACCGTCATCGAACCCTATGAGACCGCGCTCCGCACAGCGATGCTGAGCAACGACGTCGAAGCGCTCGACGCGCTGCTGGACGACGATCTGGTATTCACCGCCCCGACCGGCCAGGTCATCTCGAAGGAGGACGACCTCACCGCGCATCGGGCGAAGCTTCTGCGTCTCGACACACTCGACGTCCTCGAGAGGCGCGCATGCGCGATCGACGAGATGATCCTGACCACGACGCGAGCGACTCTCGCCGGACATTTCGATGGCGCGGCATTCGCCGGCACGTTTGCCTATACGCGTGTCTGGCGTCGATCGGGCGCCCACTGGCGTGTCGTCGCCGGACATGCGTCGCAGGTCATGTAACTGCGACGGGCGTGTGGGGATGCATAGTGTCGAGCAAAGCCGCTGCGAGCAGCCGGCCGTCGACCGGACGGTGAGATGCCGCGATCCCGACGATGCACTGATGAAGGCGCGACACGGTGTCGACAATGACGAGAGACGAAATGCACAAGCTATTTACCGTGCGTTCCGCGCGTGCCGCGGACGCAGACGAACTCACGCGACTGGCGCGCCTGTCGAAAGCGCACTGGGGCTATCCGAAGGAATGGCTGGACGTGTGGCAAAACGATCTCACGATCTCGCCGGAGACGATCGAAGGGGCGATCGGTTATGTCGCGGAATCAGGCGAGTCGATCATCGGGTTCTGGATCCGAGCATCGTTGAATTCGGATCGACCAACACCCGGATGGCTGTTCGTTCATCCCGATCACATGGGTCAGGGTGTCGCCCGTGCGCTGTGGGAATCAGTTCGGACCGAGGCCGCTGCGAGAGGAATCAAGCGCTTTGTGATCGAAGCAGATCCCAATGCCGCGCCGTTCTATCTGACACTGGGGGCTGAAAAGATCGGCGAAAAGGAATCGAGCGCTATCCCGGGCAGATTTTTTCCGATCTTGCGGATCATGGTCTGATGGGTGAGGAGATCGCAGCAAGATGGCTCACTGCGTACGGTTGACGGGATTGGGCTACCGACTGCGGCAAGCATGCTTTTTGGCGCGCCAATGCAAAAACCCCCGCCTTGTCGGGCGGGGGTTTCTGGCTTAGGGAGCCTGACGATTACCTACTTTCACACGGGAATCCGCACTATCATCGGCGTAGAGTCGTTTCACGGTCCTGTTCGGGATGGGAAGGGGTGGGACCGACTCGCTATGGTCATCAGGCAAAGGGGGT
>NZ_JACCQB010000055.1:0-42628 GCF_015712265.1 Burkholderia sp. 9777_1386
AGATGTGTATAAGAGACAGCCGCTTCGCCGCCGGCACCGGCCGCTTCGCCGAAGCGTGCCGGATGGCGTGGATCGCACTCGTGTCGCACCGGCTGCGCACGCTGCTGACGATGCTCGGCATCATCATCGGCATCACGTCGGTCGTGTCGATCGTCGCGGTCGGCGAAGGCGCGAAGCGCTACATGCTCGAGGAGATCGGCAGCATCGGCACCAATACGATCAGCCTCTATCCGGGCGCCGACTGGGGCGACAGCCGCGCGGACACGATCCAGACGCTCGTGCCCGCGGACGTCGTCGCGCTCGCGGAGCAACCGTACGTCGACAGCGCGACGCCCGAAACGTCGCGCACGCTGCTGCTGCGCTTCCGCAACGTCAATGTGAACGCGCTCGTGAGCGGCGTCGGCGAACGCTACTTCCAGGCGCGCGGAATGCGCTTCGCGCTCGGCGTCGCGTTCGACGACGATGCCGTGCGCCGTCAGGCGCAGGTGGCCGTGATCGACCAGAACACGCGCCGCAAGCTGTTCGGCGCGACGCGCAATCCGGTCGGCGAAGTGATCCTGGTCGACAACGTGCCGTGCGTCGTGATCGGCGTGACCGCCGACAAGAAGAGCGCATTCGGCAGCGTGAAAAGCCTGAACGTGTGGGTGCCGTACACGACCGCCAGCGGGCGTCTGTTCGGCCAGCGCTATCTCGACAGCATCACCGTGCGGGTGCGCGACGGGCAGCCGAGCGCCGCCGCCGAGAAAAGCCTCGAGAAGCTGATGATCCAGCGCCACGGCCGCAAGGACTTCTTCACGTACAACATGGACAGCGTGGTCAAGACCGTCGAGAAAACCGGCCAGTCGCTGACGCTGCTGCTGTCGCTGATCGCGGTGATCTCGCTCGTCGTCGGCGGGATCGGCGTGATGAACATCATGCTGGTGTCGGTGACCGAACGCACGCGCGAGATCGGCATCCGGATGGCGGTCGGCGCGCGCCAGTCCGACATCCTGCAGCAGTTCCTCGTCGAGGCCGTGCTCGTGTGCCTGCTCGGCGGCACGATCGGCATCGCGCTGTCGTTCGGGCTCGGCGCGCTGTTCTCGATGTTCGTCGCGCAGTGGAAGATGGTGTTCTCGGCCGGCGCGATCGTGACCGCGTTCGTGTGCTCGACGCTCACCGGTGTGATTTTCGGGTTCATGCCCGCGCGCAACGCGTCGCGGCTCGATCCGATCGATGCGCTCGCGCGCGACTGACGAAACATGACCATCACGCATTCCTCCCCGCTTCGCCACCTCGGCGCATTCGCCTGCGCGGCCGCTTTGCTCGCCGGCTGCGCGGGTACGCGCCACGATCCGCTGCCGCCCGTCGCGATGCCCGCGAACTGGGCCGCGCCGGTCACGGCCGACGCGCCGCCCGCCGCGCGCGACTGGTGGCGCAGCTTCGGCGATCCGCAACTCGACGCGCTGATCGACGACGCGCTGCGCGCCAACAACGACCTCGCGATCGCGGCGATCCGCGTGTATCGCGCGCAGTTGCAGGCCGGGCTCGTCGATACGAACCTGACGCCCAACGTGACGCTCGGCGCGAACGGCGCCGTGTCGCGCACGCTCGATACGCACCGGACGAGCCAGTCGAGCGGCCTCAACGGTTCGCTCAGCTACGAAATCGACCTGTGGGGCCGGCTGGCCGCGCTGCGCGATGCCGCGCACTGGGAAGCCGACGCGACGGCCGCCGATCTCGAAGCCGCGCGGCTGTCGCTGATCGGCACGACCGCGGCGCTGTACTGGCAGATCGGCTATCTGAACCGGCAGATCGCGCTCGGCGACGCGAACATCGCGTATGCGGTGCGCACGCTCGCGCTCGTCCGGTCGCGGCACGCGGCCGGCGCCGTGTCGGGGCTCGATCTCGCGCAGGCCGAACAGAGCCTCGCCGCGCAACGCGCGGCGCAGACGCAACTGATCCAGCAGCGCACCGAGAACCGCCACGCGCTCGCGATCCTGTTCGACCGGCCGCCGCAGCAACTGGCGGCCGAGCCGGCGGCACTGCCGGATGCCGCACCGCCCGACGTGGCGGCCGGCCTGCCCGCGAGCCTGCTCGGCCGGCGCCCCGATCTGCGGGCGGCGGAATTCCGGCTGCGCGAATCGCTCGCGCAGGTCGACGCGACGCGCACGAGCTTCTACCCGACCTTCACGCTGACCGGCAGCGCCGGCACGACGAGCACGAGCCTCGAGCGCGTGCTGACGAACCCGGTCGGCACGCTCGGGCTCGGCCTCGCGCTGCCGTTCATCCAGTGGAACACGATGCAGTTGCAGATCAAGGTGTCGAAGTCGCAGTACGAGGAAGCGGTCGTCGGGTTCCGCCAGCGGCTCTACACGGCGCTCGCGGAAGTCGAGAATGCGCTGTCGGCGCGCGTGCAGCTCGAACGCGAGGCCGAACAGCGCGCGCTGTCGCTCGCGCAGGCGCAGCGTGCCGAACGGCTGGCCGCCGCGCGCTTCGCGGCCGGCGCGACCGCCGTGCAGCCGTGGCTCGACCAGCAACAGGTGCTGAGGAGCGCGCAGAGCGCCGACGAGCTGACCCGCCTGAACCGGCTCAACAACCAGATGAAGCTCTACCGCGCGCTCGGCGGCGGGACGTCCTGACCGGCCGTCACGCGCCGCACGCCGGCCGCGTCATTCGCACACGGCCGCCCCGCGCCGCGCCGGTGCGAACGCCACCGCGCTCGCCGTTGCGAGCAAGGCCACGCCCGCCGCGCCGTACACCATCACCCAGCCGAACCCGTGCACGAGCGCCGCGTGCAGCGCCGCGCCGCTCGGGTCGGCCTGCGCGAGCGCCGGCGCGATCGCCTGCAGCCCGTCGGTGCGGCCCGCCGCGATTTCCTGCGCGAGCCGGCGCAGCGCCGCGTCGCCGATTGCGCCGGCCGGCCCGCCCTTCAGGCTCGCGACGATCCCCGCCACCAGCACGAAGCCCATCGCCGCGATGTTCAGCGCGAGCGAGATCATCCGCGCGCTCATGTCGATGCCCGACGCCATCCCGGCGCGCGCACTCGGCACCGCGCCCGTCGTCGTGTTGGTGACGGGCGTGTTGGTCAGCCCGAGCCCGATGCCGGCGATCACGCAACCCGGCAGCATCGTCAGCCAGCTCGCGTGATCGGCCGCGCTGCCGAGCCGCATCAGCACGAAGCCGGCCGCGATCGTGAACAGCCCGGCCGGAATCACGACGCCCGGCCCGTAGCGCAGCGCGAGCCGTTCGCCGAACGGCGGCGCGATCAGCGTCGGCAGCGTGTACGCGAGCAATGCGAGGCCGGCCGTCACGCTGTCGTAGCCGAGCGCGACCTGGAACCAGATCGGCAGGTAGATCATGAACGGCCAGAAGCTGAAGTTCATCCCCATCGAGCCGAAGATCGCGCCGGTGAACGCGCGGATCCGGAACACCGAGAAGTCGAACATCGGCCGCGCGCTGGCGCGCTCCGCGATGAAGAAGCCGATCACCGCGACCACGGTCGCACCGAGCACGCCGAGGCCGGCCGCGCTCGTCAGCCCGAGTTCGGCGCTTTGCGTGATGTAAAAGGCGACACCGAGCACCGCGAGCGACAGCGTGACGATACCCGCGACGTCGAGCGCGCCCGCATGCGGATCGCGCGATTCCTGCACCGCGCCGCCGATCAGCACGAGCGCGACGGCCGCGAGCGGCGCATGGACGAGGAACACCCACGGCCAGCTCGCCAGCGCGACGATCGCGCCGCCGACGATCGGCCCGAAGCCGAGCCCGATGCCGAACACGATCCCCCAGATCCCGAATGCGCGGCCGCGCTCGCGCCCTTCGCGGAACTGGTGCGACAGCACGGCGATCTGGCAGATCAGCATCGCGCCGCCGCTCGCGCCCTGCAGCAGCCGGCCCGCGACGAGCACCGGCACGTTCGGCGCGAGCCCGCACAGCAGCGACGTCGCGCCGAACAGCACGGTGCCGATCACGTACACGCGCTTGCGGCCGAACCGGTCCGCGAGCGTGCCGGCCGCCATCAGCACCGTCGTACACGCGATCGTGTACGCGTTCATGATCCACTGCATGCCGTTGAAATCGCCATGCAGCACGTGTTCGAGCGTCGGCAGGATCACCGGCACACTCGAGATTTCGAGGCCGAACATCAGCGACGTGAGACAGACGGCCGCGAGCGCGACCGCATTCCTGCGGGAGTCGGATAGCGTCATGCGTATTGCGCGGCGGCCCGGCGACAGGCCGCGCGCCTCCAGGTGAGTAGGATTCGCCGCGCGCGGCCGGCGACGCACGCTGGGCGGGAATCGGTACTATAGTGAGAATTTCCCTCCCCATTGACGCATCCATTTCTACGAACTGGGGAATCACAGGACGCAATCCGCGCAACCCGCTATGACCGACAGACTCGATGGCGTGACGACCTTCGTCCAGGTGGTGGAATCCGGCAGCTTCGCGCTCGCCGCGGAACGGCTCGACATGACGCGCTCGGCCGTCGGCAAGGCGATCGCGCGGCTCGAAAAGCGGCTCGGCGCGCGGCTGCTGCAGCGCACGACGCGCAGCCAGAGCCTGACCGACGACGGCCAGGCGTACTACGACCGCTGCGTACGCGCGCTGGCGGAACTGGAAGCGGCGGAAGCCGATCTCGACTGCGGTCGCAACGAGGCGCGCGGCAAGCTGCGGCTGAGCGTGCCGCTCGCGTTCGGGCACCACTGCGTGACGCCGATCGTGCTCGACCTCGCGCGCACTTACCCGCACCTGCGGATCGACGTGTCGATCACCGACCGTTTCGTCGATCTCGTCGAGGAAGGCATCGATCTCGCGGTGCGGATCGGCCCGCTCGCGGACAGCACGAGCCTCGCGGTGCGGCGGCTCGGCACGCAATACGGGAGCCTCGGTGCGGCGCCATCGTATCTCGCGCGTTACGGCACCCCGCAATCGCTCGACGACCTGAAGAACCACCGCACGATCGCGTATTCACGCTCGGGCGTCGTGCAACCGTGGTACCTGCGTGCGCCGGACGGCTCGAGCGTCCACATCGACATGCCGCACCAGCTCAGTTTCGACGACGTGCAGGCGATCGCGGCGGCCGGTGCGTCGGGGTTCGGGATCGCGTGGCTGCCAAGCTGGCTGCTCGATCACTACGTGAAGCGCGGGGAGATGGTGGTCGTGCTCGATCGCTGCTTCGTCTGCGAAGGCGACATTCATGCGATCTGGCCGAAGACGCGCTACCTGCCGCGCAAGACGCGCTGCGTGATCGATGCGCTCGTGGAGGCGGTGCCGCCGATGATCGAGCGCTGAGCGCGAAAGAACCGCAACGAAATACGCGGCAACCGACGCGCCGCGCGGGCGCGTCGGCTCATCGCATCACGCCGCGCCGAGATCGGCGAGCGGATGCGCGAACAGCTTCCACGGCGACGTCAGGAAATGCCGCACGCGTTCGGCGCGCAGCTCGACGAGCGATGCGGGCGCCCAGCGCGGCTTGCGATCCTTGTCGACGAGATGTGCGCGCACGCCTTCGCAGAAATCGCCTTCCTCGATCGCGCGCGCGACGATGCCGAGCTCCATCCGGAACGATTCCGCGAGCGTCATCTGCCGGCCGCGCAGCAGCGCCTCGCGCGTCACGGCGAGCATCGTCGGCGAATGGCTCGCGAGCGCGTCGAGCGTCGCCTGCAGCCACTGGCGGTGCTCGCGCGCCAGCTCGTCGCGCGCCAGCTCCTGCGTGAGCGTCGCGACGATCCGCTCGACGGTCGAACGCTTGTCGAAGTGGCGAACGATCCACGGCATCTGGCCGTCGAGCGCCGCATGCGGCACCACGTTGCACGGCGGCTCGAACACCTTGCGCAGCAACGGCAGCGCATCGCCGTCCCACTTGACGCTTTCGATGCGCGTCTCGAACGTGTCGAGCCACGCGGACGGCACGCACAGGTCCGCGAGCTTCGCGGTCAGCGCGTCGGCGCCCGACAGCATCGCACCGGTCAACCCGACGTACAGTTCGAGTTCGGCCGGCATGCCCGACAGGAAATGCGTGGCGCCGACGTCGGGCACGAGGCCGATGCGCGTTTCCGGCATCGCGATCTTGCTGCGCTCGGTCGCGACGCGCAGCGCCGCGCCCTGCGCGAGGCCCATGCCGCCGCCCATCGTCACGCCGTCCATCAGCGCGACGACCGGCTTCGGGAACGTGTGGATCGCGTAGTCGAGCCGGTACTCGTCGACGAAGAACGGCAGCCAGGTCTCGCGCTGCGCGACCATCCGGTACAGCTCGCGTACGTCACCGCCCGCGCAGAAGCCCTTCTCGCCCGCGCCGCGCAGCACGAGCGCGACGATCTGGTCGTCGTGGCGGCAGCGCTCGAACAGCGCGGTCAGCTCGCCGATCATCGCGTACGACAGCGCGTTGAGCGCGGCCGGCCGGTTCAGCGTGATCAGCGCCACGCGGTTCACCACGCGGAACAGCACCTCGGGCGCATGTTCCGCGAACGTGTCGTGATTCGTCACCGGCGTGCTCATCGTTGCGGCTCTCCATCGGTGCGCCACTGCGGCGCGCGCTTGCCCAGGAACGCCGCCACGCCTTCGCGCGGATCGGCCGTGTCGAACAGGTCGACGAAGCGTTCGCGTTCGACCGCGAGCGCCGCGCCGCGCGGCACGCCGCGTCGGGCGAGGCCGATCAGCTCCTTGCTGTAGGCCACCGCATGCGGGCTTTGCCGCGCGACGTTGCGTGCCAGCGCGAGTGCCGCGTCGCGCGCGGCGCCGCTGTCCACCACGTCCTCGACGAGGCCGATCCGCAGTGCGGTCGCCGCGTCGACGCGCGCGCCGGTCAGGATGATCTTCTTCGCCCAGCCTTCGCCGACGAGCCAGGGCAGCGTCTGCGTGCCGAGCCCGCACGGCAGCAGCCCGACCGACGGTTCGGGCAGCGCCATCTGCGCATGCGTCTCCGCGATCCGCAGGTCGCATGCGAGCGCGCATTCGAGGCCACCGCCCATCGCATAGCCGTTGATCGCCGCGATCGTCACGACGCGCGCGTCGTGCAGCGCCTCGAACGCCGCGCCGAAGCGCGCCGCCATCGTGCGCGCGACCGCGCGATCGCCGTCGGCGAACGTGTTGAGATCGGCGCCCGCGCTGAAGAACTTCGGGCCGTCGCCGGTGATCACCAGCGCGCGCACGCGCGGGTTCGCATTCAGTTCGGCGACGGTTTGCTGCAATTGCTGCAGCCCGTCGGCGGTAAAGGCGTTCGCGGGCGGACGCTTGAGCGTCGCGCACGCGATCGCGCCGTCGTCGACGTAGTCGAGTTCGATCATCACGCGTCCTTCTTCGTGGCCGGTTGATACAGGCGGATCACCGCCGAGAAATCGAGCTGGCCGTCGCCGCGGCTGCTCATCGTCTGGTACAGCTGCTGCGCGAGCGCGCCGAGATAGACGGGCTGGCGCGCCTGCTTCGCCGCATCGTTCGCGAGGCCGAGATCCTTCAGCATCAGGTCGGTGCCGAAGCCGCCCGAGTAGCCGCGCGACGACGGCGCGGTCTCGATCACGCCCGGATACGGGTTGTAGGTGTCCGAGCTCCAGCAGCGGCCGGTCGACGTGTTGACGATGCCGGCCAGCACCTTCGGGTCGATGCCGAGCGCGACGCCGAGCGACATCGCCTCCGACACCGCCGCCATCGAGATGCCGAGCACGAGGTTGTTGCAGACCTTCGCGACCTGCCCCATGCCCGTCGCGCCGCAGTGGACGATGTTCTTGCCCATGCCGGCGAGCACCGGCTTCACGCGCTCGAAATCCGCGTCGCTGCCGCCGACCATGAAGGTCAGCGTGCCGGCCGCCGCGCCGCCGGTGCCGCCCGACACCGGCGCATCGACGAACGCGCCGCCGTGCTCGCGCACCAGCGCGCCGAACGCCTGCGCGCTCGCCGGGTCGATCGTGCTCGAATCGATCACGGTCGCGCCCGCGCCGAGGCCGGCCAGCACGCCGTTCTCGCCGGACAGCACCGAGCGCACGTGCGGCGCGGCCGGCAGCATCGTGATCACGAACGTCGCGCCCGATGCCGCGTCGCGCGGGGAAGCTGCCACCTGCGCGCCGGCGTCCTGCAGCGCGCGCAACGCGTCGGCGCTCAGGTCGAACGCGTGCACGTCGTGGCCGGCTTTCAGCAGGTTCAGCGCCATCGGCGCGCCCATGTGGCCGAGGCCGATAAATCCGATTTTCATGTTGGTGTCCTCCGCCGCTCAGTGCAGCCGGATCGTCGTATTCACCGGGCCGGCCGTCGTGTCGTCGTCGAACCAGCGCGCGGTGACCGTCTTGGTCTGCGTGTAGAACTGCACGACCTGCTTGCCGTACGGGCCGAGATCGCCGAGCTTCGAGCCGCGCGAACCGGTGAAGCTGAAGAACGGCACGGGCACCGGGATCGGGATGTTGATGCCGACCTGGCCGACGTCGATCTCGCTCTGGAACTTGCGTGCCGCCGCGCCGCTCTGCGTGAAGATGCCCACGCCGTTGCCCATCGGGTTCGCGTTGACCAGCGCGATCGCGTCGTCGAGCGTGTCGACTTCCATCACGACCAGCACCGGTCCGAAGATTTCATGCGTGTAGACCGTCATGTCGGTCGTCACGCCGGAGAAGATCGTCGGGCCGATGAAGTTGCCTTCCTCGAAGCCGGCGACCTTCACGTCGCGGCCGTCGAGTTCGAGCTTCGCGCCTTCCTTGATGCCCATGTCGATCAGCGACAGAATCCGCGCCTTCGCGCCGCGCGACACGACCGGCCCGACGTCGGTGCCCGCTTCCGAGCCCGCGTTGACCTTCAGCGTCTTCGCCTTCGCGACGATGTCGGGCAGCCAGTCGCGCGCGTTGCCCACCAGCACCGCGACGGAAGTCGCCATGCAGCGCTGGCCGGCCGCGCCGAAGCCCGCGCCGACGAGCGCGTTGATCGTCTGCTCGCGGTTCGCGTCGGGCAGCACGATCGCGTGGTTCTTCGCGCCCATCATCGACTGCACGCGCTTGCCGTGCTGGCTGCCGAGGTTGTACACGTGCGTGCCGACGGCGGTCGAGCCGACGAACGAGATCGCCTTCACGAGCGGATGCGTGCAGATCGCATCGACGACTTCCTTGCCGCCGTGCACGACGTTCAGCACGCCTTTCGGTACGCCGGCTTCCAGCGCGAGCTCGACGAGCTCCATCGTCGACATCGGGTCCTGCTCGGACGGCTTCAGCACGAACGTGTTGCCGCACACGATCGCCATCGGGAACATCCACAGCGGAATCATCGCGGGAAAATTGAACGGCGTGATGCCCGCGCACACGCCGAGCGGCTGGCGCAGCGTGTAGGTGTCGACGCCGCCCGCGACGTTCTCCGCGAATTCGCCGAGCTGCAGCGTGCCGATCGAGCATGCGTGCTCGACCACTTCGAGGCCGCGGAAGATGTCGCCTTCGGCATCGGGAATCGTCTTGCCCTGCTCGGCCGTCAGCGTCTTCGCGATGCGCTGCTGGTTCGCGCGCACCAGATCCTGGAACTTCAGCATGATGCGCATGCGCGCGGCGATCGGCGTGTTCTTCCACGTCGCATACGCGGCGTGCGCGGCCTGCACGGCCGCGTCGACTTCCGCGACGGTCGCGAACGGCACGCGTGCGAGCACCTGCTGCGTCGCCGGGTTGACGATGTCGCGCCACTCGTTCGTGGCGGACTCGACGAAGGCGCCGTCGATCAGCAGCTTGACCGTCGGCACGTCTTGCCCCGTGCGGGGCGTCGGATTCGCGTTCATCAGAGCACTCTCCTTGCAGTGGGCCGCGTGGCGTCGTGCGACGCGCGGCCGGTTCGGTTCAGCGAGGCGGCGGGCGACGCGCGGAAAAAAGCAGCACGCGCGACCCGCGGCCGGTCATTTCAGTTCGGCGGCGAAATCTTCTTCCCAGTATTCGCCGGGCATACGTTCGGTCGCGTCGTCGCCGCGCTCGATCTCGCGGCGGCGCAGCTCGACGCGGCGGATCTTCCCGGAGATCGTCTTCGGCAGTTCCGCGAATTGCAGGCGACGGATGCGCTTGTACGGCGCGAGCTTCTCGCGCGAGAAGCGGAAGATCTCCAGCGCGAGCGCGGGGCTTTCTTCATAGCCCTGGCGCAGCGTGATGAAGGTCTTCGGCACCGCCAGCCGCACCGGGTCCGGGCTCGGCACGACGGCCGCTTCCGCGATCGCCGGATGCTCGATCAGCACGCTTTCCAGTTCGAACGGGCTCAGCCGGTAGTCGGACGACTTGAACACGTCGTCCGCGCGGCCGATGTACACGTAGTAGCCGTCGTCGCGACGCATCGCGATGTCCGACGTGCGGTAGTGGCCGTCGCGCATCGCGTGGGCCGTCGCGTCCGGATTGTTCGCGTAGCCCTTCATCAGCCCGACCGGACGCGTGACGTCGCCACCGATCGGCAGCGCGACCTCGCCTTCGGTCACCGGCGCGCCGTCCGGGTCGAGCAGCGCGATCCGGTAGCCGGGCAGCGGCCGGCCCATCGAGCCCGCGACCACCGGCTGGCCCGGCGAGTTGCCGATCAGGCAGGTCGTCTCGGTCTGGCCGTAGCCGTCGCGAATCGAGATGTTCCACGCCTTCTTCACGCGCTCGATGATCTCGGGATTCAGCGGCTCGCCCGCGCCGACGATCTCGCGCAGCTTCACGTCGAACGACGCGAGCGGCTGCTGCACGAGCATGCGCCACACGGTCGGCGGCGCGCACAGCGTCGTCACGCGATACTTGACGAGCGCATCGAGCACGACCTTCGGCTCGAAGCGCGCATAGTTGAACGCGAACACGCACGCCTGCGCATTCCACGGCGCGAAGAAGCAGCTCCACGCGTGCTTCGCCCAGCCCGGGGAGCTGATGTTCCAGTGGATGTCGCCCGGCTGCAGGCCGACCCAGTACATCGTCGACAGATGGCCGACCGGATAGGTGCGGTGCGTGTGCTCGACGAGCTTCGGCTTCGACGTCGTGCCGGACGTGAAGTACAGCAGCATCGGATCGTTCGCGTGCGTGAGGGCGTCCGGCTCGAACGCGGCGCTCGCCGCATAGCCGTCGTTCATCGCGAGCCAGCCCGCGCGCGGCGCGCCGGCGACGATCTTCTGCGCGAGGCCGAGATCGGGCTGTTCGAATTTCGCGGCTTCGTTCTCGTCGACGATCGCGTATTTCGCGCCGCCGATCTGCACGCGGTCGCGCACGTCGTCGGGCGACAGTTGCGTGGTGGCGGGCAGCACGATCGCGCCGAGCTTCATCGCGGCCAGCATCGCGTCCCACAGCTCGACCCGGTTCGGCAGCATCAGCAGGATGCGGTCGCCGCGCACGACGCCGATCGCGCGCAGCCAGTTCGCGATCCGCGACGAACGCTCGGACATCTGCGCGAACGAATACGGATCGCCCGTGCCGGTCGCCGCGTCGACGATCCACAGCGCGGGCTGGTCGTTGCCGCGCGCCATCGGGTCGAAGTAGTCGAGCGCCCAGTTGAACGCATCGAGCACCGGCCATTCGAAATCGCGGTATGCGGTGTCGTAGTCGGTGCGATGGCGCAGCAGAAAGTCGCGTGCGTCCAGGAATGCCTGTACCGTCATGTGTCGTCTCCGTCCAGTCTCCATGCCCAGCGCTCAACCGGTGCAGGTGCTGCAGCACATGCCCGGTTCCGTGTTGCACGGCGCACGGTCACGTCGTTGCGTGCCGCGTTCACCGCGCTGCCCTCGTGCCCTGCGTGATGCTGTCGTCCCGGTGCGACCGTCGCGGCTCAAAGCTGCCGCGCGATCACCATCCGTTGCACTTCGCTGGTGCCTTCGTAAATCTGCGTGATGCGCGCGTCGCGATAGTGACGCTCGACTTCGTAATCGACCAGGTAGCCGTAGCCGCCGTGAATCTGGATCGCATCCGAACACACGCGCTCGGCCATCTCGGACGCGAACAGCTTCGCCTGCGACGCTTCCGACAGGCACGGCAGCCCGGCCGTGCGCAGCTTCGCCGCGTGATGCACGAGCAGGCGCGCGGCGTTGATCTGCACGGCCATGTCGGCGAGCTTCTGCTGGATCGCCTGATGCTCGGCGATCGGCTTGCCGAACTGCACGCGCTCGCCCGCATAGCGGCGCGCCTTATCGAACGCGGCGCGCGCGATGCCGAGCGCCTGCGCGGCGATGCCGATGCGGCCGCCTTCGAGGTTCGACAGCGCGATCTTCAGCCCTTCGCCGCGATTGCCGAGCAGGTTGTCTTCCGGAATCGCGCAGTTCTCGAACGTGATCGGGCACGTATCCGACGCGCGGATGCCCATCTTCTTCTCGGGCTTGCCGACGATGAAGCCCGGCGTGTCGGTCGGCACCAGGAACGCGGAAATGCCGCGCTTGCCGGCTTCCGGGTCGGTCATGGCAAAAACGATCGCGACGCCGGCGCGCTGGCCGTTGGTCACGAACTGCTTCGCGCCGTTCAGCACCCATTGGCCGTCGCGCAGCTCGGCCCGCGTGCGCAGGTTGTTCGCTTCGGAACCGGCATGCGGCTCGGTCAGGCAGAACGCGCCGATCACGCGACCGGCCGCCATGTCGGCCAGCCAGCGGTCCTTCTGCGCGGGCGTGCCGAAGCCGAGGATCGGCCCGCAGCCGACCGAGTTGTGCACGCTCATCATCGTCGCGCACGCGGCGTCGCCGGCCGCCACTTCCTCCATCGCCAGCGCATAGGCCACGTAGTCCGTATACGAGCCGCCCAGCTCCTGCGGCACGATCATCCCGAGCAGGCCGAGCTCGCCGAGCTGCGCGACGATCGCGTCGGGCAGGTGCGCGTCGTGGTCCCACTGCGCGGCGTTCGGCGCCAGCATCTCGGTGGCAAAAGCGCGCGCCGCATCGCGGATCATCCGCTGGTCTTCGGTGTAAAGCTCGTCCATGGTGCTGCTGTCTCCCGCGGCCGCCGGGCGCGACCGTCCTTGCGTTTCGATGCAACAAGTGTAGGCAAGCACGCGCGACTGTTCGATGCTCGCGTCGCTCATTTACACTGAGCGTTTTTGCCACACCGGCGACACCGATGAAGCAGGAAGACAAGGGAACCGTCGCGATCAGCCTCGTCGCGTACAGCGTCGCGCTGGCCACGCGGCGCGGCGTCGCGGCCGAGCCGCTGCTCGCGCAGGCCGGCATCGCGCCCGCGCTGCTCGGGCAGCCGCGCGCACGCGTGTCCGCGCAGCAATACGGCGCGCTGTGGAACGCGATCGCGCGCACGCTCGACGACGAGTTTTTCGGGCAGGATCGCCACCCGATGCGCAGCGGCAGCTTCATCGCGATGAGCCAGGCCGCGCTGTCGGCGCGCGACGGGCTGCACGCGATGGCGCGCGCGGTGAACTTCATGCACTGCGTGCTCGACGACCTCCACGCGGAGCTCGACGCGAACCCGCAGCGCGTGCGGCTGCGTTTCGTGCACCGCAACAACGGCGCGACGCCCGCGATGTTCACGTACGCGACCTATTTCATCATCGTGTACGGCCTCACCTGCTGGCTGATCGGGCGGCGCATTCCGCTGCTGCATGCGAGCTTCCGCTGCGACACGCCACCGGCCGATCACGAATACCCGTCGATGTTCTGCGACGACATGCGCTTCAACGAGCCCGAGTCGTATGTCGATTTCGATCCCGAATTCGCGACGCTGCCGGTCGTGCAGAACGCGAAGACGCTGAAAACGTTTCTGCGCAACGCGCCGGCCAGCTTCATCGTCAAGTACCGCAACCCGAACGCGCTCGCGCAGCGCGTGCGTGCGGTGCTGCGCGGGATGCCGCCCGCCGCGTGGCCGGGCGCGGGCGGGATGGCCGCGCGGCTGCACGTGGCCGAGGCCACGCTGCGCCGCAAGCTGCATCAGGAAGGCCACGCGTACCAGTCGATCAAGGACACGCTGCGGCGCGATCTCGCGTTCGAGGCGCTGGCCGACCCCGCCCGCACGATCGCCGATGTCGCGGCCGCGACCGGTTTCGCGGAGCCGAGCGCGTTCTACCGCGCGTTCCGCAAATGGAGCGGGCGCAGCCCGGCCGAGTTTCGGGAAGAAGCGCTCGCGCGCGGCGGCGCCGCCGGCTGAAGGCGCGGCCGGCCCGCCTCGCCTTCGCGCTTTGCGCCGAAACCGCCTAATCTTCAAGCATCGGGCCTACGCCCTTTCCGCCAGCCGGACGGCACGCGGCCGTGCGCCGCCCGGACGTCCCGATGCGCTTTCACCGTCATGGCCCGCCGCCGGCGCCTGCCGCGCCCGACGGCCGCCCCCGTCACCCGCTGTCCGCGCGGGTCGCGCGCGCCGCGCTGTTCGCGGCGCTGCTCGTCGTGTGCGCCGCGCTCGCCGCGCCGCCATCGGCCGACGCGCCCGCCGCGCATCCGGTCGTCGTGATTCCCGTCAACGGCGCGATCGGCCCGGCCAGCGCCGATTTCATCGTGCGTTCGCTCGACCGCGCGGCCCGCGAGCATGCGCCGCTCGCGATCCTTCAGCTCGACACGCCCGGCGGCCTCGATACGTCGATGCGGCAGATCATCAAGGCCGTCCTCCGCTCGCCGGTGCCGGTCGCCGCCTTCGTCGCGCCGGGCGGCGCGCGGGCGGCGAGCGCGGGCACCTACATCGTCTATGCGAGCCACTTCGCGGCGATGGCGCCCGGCACCAACCTCGGCGCGGCGTCGCCCGTGCAGTTCGGCATCGGCGGCGCGGCGCCGCCAGGCGCGAATCCCGCCGCGCCGCGACCGACCGGTGCATCGGGTGCGTCTGGCGTGTCGGACGCGGCTGCCGTGCTGCCGACCGATACGCAATCGACCGAGATCCGCAAGGCGATCCAGGACGCTTCCGCATACATCCGCGGCCTCGCGCAATTGCGCGGACGCAATGTCGAATGGGCCGAGCGCGCAGTGCGCGAGGCCGTGAGCCTGTCGGCGAACGAAGCGCGCGCGCAGCACGTCGTCGACGTGATCGCGCCGGACCCGGCCGACCTCGCGCGCCAGCTCGACGGCCGCACGGTGACGACGACTGCCGGCACGCTGCATCTCGCGACCGCGCACGCGCCGCTCGTCGTGCTCGCGCCCGACTGGCGCAGCCGGTTCCTCGCGATCATCGCCGATCCGAACGTCGCGCTGATCCTGCTGACGATCGGCATCTACGGCCTCTTCTTCGAATTCGCGAACCCCGGTTTCGTGCTGCCGGGCGTCGCCGGCACGATCTGCCTGCTGGTCGGACTGTTCGCGATGCAGTTGCTGCCGATCAGCTATGCGGGCCTCGGCCTCGTGCTGCTCGGGCTCGGCTGCCTCGTCGCGGAGGCGTTCCTGCCGACCTTCGGCGTGCTCGGGTTCGGCGGGATCGTCGCGTTCACGATCGGCGCGCTGATGCTGATCGACACCGACGTGCCGGGCTACGGGATTCCGTGGCCTGTGATCGCGAGCCTGGCGCTCGGCGGCGCGCTGCTCGTCGCGGGCGTGTCGAGCGTCGCGCTGCGCGCGCGGCGCCGCCCGGTTGTGACGGGCGCCGAGGCGATGCTCGGCAGCATCGGCGAAGTGCTCGACGACGGCCTGCAGCCGGACCAGCCGCAGGGCGCGACCGACGCCGCGCCGTCGGCCGCCGGCTGGGCGCGCGTGCACGGCGAGCGCTGGCGCGTGGCGAGCAGCACGCCGCTGGCCGCCGGCTGCCGCGTGCGCGTCACCGGCCGCCACGGGCTGACGCTGACGGTCGCGCCGCTCTACGACGTGCCCGCCCCCGCCCATCCCCAGGGAGAACCTTCATGATCGGTTACACGTTCGGCTTCAGCAGCGTCCTGGTCGTCTTCGTCGTGGTCCTCGTCGCATCGTCGATCCGCATCTTTCGCGAGTACGAGCGCGGTGTCGTGTTCATGCTCGGCCGGTTCTGGAAAGTGAAGGGGCCGGGGCTCGTGCTGATCATCCCGATCGTCCAGCAGGTCGTGCGGATCGACCTGCGCACCGTCGTGTTCGACGTGCCGGCGCAGGACGTGATCACGCGCGACAACGTGTCGGTGAAGGTCAATGCGGTCGTGTATTTCCGCGTCGTCGATCCGGAGAAGGCCGTGATCCAGGTCGCGCGCTTCTTCGAGGCGACCAGCCAGCTCGCGCAGACGACGCTGCGCGCGGTGCTCGGCAAGCACGAACTCGACGCGCTGCTCGCCGAGCGCGAGCAATTGAACGCGGACATCCAGAAGACGCTCGATGCGCAGACCGATGCGTGGGGGATCAAGGTGTCGACGGTCGAGATCAAGCACGTCGACCTGAACGAGACGATGATCCGCGCGATCGCGCGGCAGGCCGAAGCCGAACGCGAACGGCGCGCGAAGGTGATTCATGCGGAAGGCGAGCTTCAGGCGTCGGAGAAGCTGCTGCAGGCCGCGCAGCGGCTCGCGCTGCAACCGCAGGCGATGCAGTTGCGCTACCTGCAGACGCTGACGACGATCGCGGCGGACAAGAATTCGACGATCGTGTTTCCGTTGCCGGTCGATCTGCTGGGGGCGTTGCTGGATCGGCTGGGCCCGCCGCGCGAGCGTTGAGACGCGCATGCGCCGGCCGCACGACGCCGCGGGCCGATGCCGATGGGCGCGGGAGCCGCGGCGGCCAGCGCCCGGCGGCCCAGCGGCCCGCCCGCGTCAGGCCAGCAGCTTGCGCTCGGCCTTGCCGTACTTGATCGACTTCTCGTCCGGGATCATCAGGCCCGTGTGCTCGTCGCGGCCCTGCAGCAGGAAGCGCGCGTCCGGGTTGCCGATCTGCTCTGCCGCGAGCTTGCTGTCCGCGCCGATCTCGCCCTTCTTCATCCGGTTGACGATCACGCCGGCCGCGGTGTCCTTGAAATCGCGCAGCATCCACGCGTCGCCGTCGCTGTCGCCGAACACCAGCAGCGGGCCGTAGCCCTTCTTCGACGCGAGCACGTTGCGGATGCCCACCGTCTTGCCGGGCCCCCAGTTGAAATGCCAGCCGGCCGGATAGGTGCTCGTGTACTTGCCGTCCTGCATGTCCAGCCGCAGGCCGATCACGTTCTCCGGCGGCACGCCGTAGCCATAGTTCGGATTGCCGGCGAACACGCGCACGACGTCGTCGAGCGACGCGGTGCTCACGTACACGTCGATGCCGTTCGCCCGCAGCGTGTGCATCACCGCGCGGATTTCCTCGTGAATGCGGATGCCGTGGAAATGCGTATCGGCCACCACGCCGGCCTTGCCCGGCAGCGCCTTGGGGCTTTCGTAGCGGACCTTGCGCAGCGCGTCGCCGATCCCGTAGTTGTTCGACGCTTGCGCCATCGCCTGCAGCTCGGCGGTCGTCATGTTCTGGTAGAAGTAGATGATCCACTTGTAGCCGACTTCGAGCGGATGCGTGTCGCAGATCGCGTCGTACATGAAGTACAGCTTCGCGCGGAAATCCTTGAACTGATCGGTCTCGCGAATCTCGTCGAGGCTCTTGTCGCCGCCGAGGCCCTTGTAGTTCGCATGGAGCCAGCGGTAGTCGGATTCGACGTCGGCCGCGAGGTCCTCCATCGTCACCGGCTTGCCGTCGACGGTCGTGTAGTCCTTCATGAACGCGCCCTTCGGCACGTCCTTCCACATCACGGCGACGAATTCGTCCGGCGTCAGCTTGTACTGCAGATGGTTGATCTGGTACATCAGCAACGCCTCTTCGCAGTCGTTCATGATGCACGTGTTGTCCCAGTCGAACACCGCGTACGGGCGGCGCTTTCCGTCGTAGCGGGCGCTCGCGACGCCATGCTGGTCGAGCACCGCCTGCAGGCGCGCGGCGTTGAACGGCGACCAGCGGCCGGGGTCCAGCGCGTCCGGCGCGGTGGCGCTCTTCGCGCCGGCGAGGCCGGCCTTGAGCATCAGCGGCGTCGCAGCGGTCGCCGCGGCAAGGGTGTTCATGAACTGGCGGCGTTGCATGGTCTCTCCGTTGATATGCCGAATCGGCCTCGGTCGCGGCCCCGCGCGACGCGCGACACACCGGCCTCGCGAAGCCGCAAAGGCTTCGAATCGGGGCGGATGATGTGACGAAATTATTTCGGCAATTTGACAGCGTCCCGCCGCGACACGACGGCGAGTTGATCCGGCGCGACATGCCGGGCCGTGCGGAAGCCTTGCATGGGGTGCCCCGACCGGTTTCCCCGTTCGGCAAGCATGAACAAGCAACGGCCATCCGGCCCCGCTCGCCGGAAATCTAGAGCTTCCCCTCCATTTCGGCCCTTCATTAGGAGAAGCCCTCATCTCCGGGGGCTGGCGCGCGACGTCGAACCGGCTATGATCATTACATTGCTCAATGACACATTAAGTGCTGACTGAATAACCGTGTGGCGATGGACGCCGGCGGACGCATTCCGGATCAGCACCCCAGCCTTGCCCAGGACCCGCGTTGCGCCGAGACGCGAACGCGGGCCGACACATGGAGACGCATCATGGCCGACCACCATCCGCTGCCGGAAGTCCACCTCGACGAGCTGCCGCAATTCCGCGCGGTCCAGCAACTGGCGTACCGCTGCGTCGAAACCGTCGGCGCGATGCTCTACCCCGGCATCACCGAGAAGGAAGCCGCGCGCCTCCTGACCGAATGGCTGCAGGACAACGGCGTGCACGACTGGCTGCACAAGCCGTTCGCGTGGTTCGGCGACCGCACCGCGTTCGAAGGCTTCTCGGGCCTCAAGCACATGGGCGGCTTCAATCTCGCGTTCTTTCCGAGCAACCGGCAACTCGAAACCGACATGCCGGTGATCCTCGACGTCGCACCGGTGCTCGACGGCATCGTCGCCGACGTCGGCTACGCGCACTGCCTGGGCCACAACCCGATCCTCGAGCAGTTGCAGGACGACCTGATGGACCATCGCGACATGATCGTGCGGCTCGTGAAGGAGCGCCGGTCGATGGCGGAAGTCGCGCAGGAAGTCGACGCGCTGTGCCGCCGCCAGGGCGTCGAGCCGCGCCACAAGGCCTATCCGTTCAAGGTGCTCGCGCATCGCGTCGCGAAGATCCACAAGCTGTCGAAGCCGCGCTTCGTCGCGCGCTTCGGGCTGAACGCGACGCGCAACCTGCTGCTCGACCAGGGCCGCGCGGCGAAGCAGCAAGGCTGGTCGCCGCTGTGGTCGATCGACCGCCGCTCCGAGCATGCGCCCGTGCCGGGCCTGTGGGCCGTCGAGCCGCATCTCGGCTTCGCCGGCGTCGGCGCGAAATTCGAGGAACTGCTGGTGATCACCGACGACGACGCGTACTGGCTCGACGAGGACCTGCCGCACGTGCGCCGCTGGCAGCGCCGCCAGGCCGGACGCGCGCAGGCGGCGTCGACCGTGCCGGCCGCCGCCTGACGCGCCCCTTCCTCACGACTCCCTGAACGACGGACTCACGATGCAGCCTCTTTCCGACGAAGCGCCGCTGGCCCTGTTCGAATCGGTTCACAACGAAACGGCGGTCGCCTCCGGCGACCTGACGCTCGCGGTCCGGACCTGGGGCGACCCGGCCCGCTCGCCGGTCGTGCTGGTGCACGGTTATCCCGACGACAGCAGCGTCTGGCAGCACGTCGCGCCGCTGCTCGCGCGCCGGCACTACGTGATCGCGTACGACGTGCGCGGCGCGGGCCTGTCCGGCGTGCCGACGCGCACGGCCGACTACCATCTCGCGAAGCTGACCGACGATTTCGTCGCGGTGATCGATGCGCTCTGCCCCGGCCGCGCCGTGCACCTCGTCGCACACGACTGGGGCTCGATCCAGGGCTGGGAATTCGTCACCGATCCGCGCCTGGCCGGTCGCATCGCGTCGTACACGTCGTGCTCGGGGCCGTGCCTCGACCACGTCGGCTTCTGGCTGCGCGAACGCGTGCTGCGGCCGACGCCCGCGTCGCTCGCCAAGCTCGGCGGCCAGCTCATGCGCTCGTGGTACGTGTACCTGTTCCACCTGCCGTTCCTCCCCGAACTCGGCTGGCGGCTGTGGCTCGGCCGCGCGTGGCCGGGCCTGCTGCGCCGGCTCGAGAAAACGCCCGCCGCGCCGCGCCCGACGCAGGCCGACGACGGCGCGCGCGGCGTGCGCCTGTATCGCGCGAACTTCATCCGCTGCCTGTTCGCGCCGCGCGAACGCTACGCACACGCACCGGTGCAGACGATCGTGCCGCTCGGCGACAAGTACGTGAGCCCCGCGCTGTCCGAAAACCTGTCGCGCTGGGTGCCGCAGTACTACCGCCGCGAAGTCGCGGCCGGTCACTGGCTGCCGCTCGCCGATCCCGCGCGCTTCGCGGATCTCGCCGGGCAATTGATCGACGCGGTCGAATCCGGCAACGAACCGCCCGCGCTCGCGAACGCGCGCCGCCGCGCCACCAGCGGGCGCTTCAGCGGCAAGGTCGCGGTCGTCACCGGCGCGGGCAGCGGCATCGGCCGCTGCGCGGCGCTGGCCTTCGCACGCGAGGGCGCGACGGTCGTCGCATGCGACATCGATCTCGCGAGCGCCGAGCGCACCGCGCTGCTGATCGGGCTGACCGGCGCGCAGGCCCACGCGAAACGCGTCGACGTCGGGTCCGCCGACGAGATGGAAGCGCTCGCGGCATGGGTCGGCAACGAACTCGGCGGCGCGGACGTCGTGATCAACAACGCGGGCATCGGCATGGCCGGCGGCATCCTCGACACGAGCGCGCGGCACTGGGAGCGGATCCTGCACGTGAACCTGTGGGGCGTGATCCACGGCTCGCGGCTGTTCGCGCAGCAGATGGCCGCGCGCGGCACCGGCGGGCATATCGTCAATACCGCATCGGCAGCCGCATTCGGCCCGTCGCGGGACCTGCCCGCCTATGCGACGACCAAGGCCGCGGTGCTGATGCTCAGCGAATGCATGCGCGCGGAACTCGCGGAGAAAGGCATCGGCGTGACGGCCGTGTGCCCCGGTTTCGCGGAGACGGGAATCATGGCGTCGACGCACTATGCGGGCGCCAACGCGCAGGACGAAGCGCGGCTGCGCAAGCGCGCGACGAAGCTGTACCAGATGCGCGGCCTGAAACCGGAAACCGTCGCGCAGGCGATGGTCGACGGCGTGCTGCGCAACCGCCCCGTCGTCGCGGTCGGCGGCGAAGCGCACGCGCTGCGCTTCGTCGGCCGCTTCATGCCGTGGCTCGGCAGGAGGATCGCCCGCGTCAGCATGGCATCGCATTGACGGCGCACGACGCCGCACAGGGAGACAACATGACCGATACCGCCGACTATCACAAGATCAAGGCCCGGCACGTGAAGTTCGACTTCAGCGACACGCCGGTCACCTGGGTGCCGAACGATCCGGGCAGCACGCACATCATCAACACGCTGAACCTGCTGTTCCCGGAAGGCGAGCTGTGGTTCTGCCGCGTGTACAACAAGGCGCTGCCGCTGATCACCGATGCACGCCTGCGCGACGAAGCCGAAGGCTTCCTGCGGCAGGAAGCCGTGCATTCGCGCTCGCACGGCGGCGTGCTGAAGCACTACTACGACCGCCACGGCATCGACACGAAGCCGTTCACGCAGAAGCTCAACCGTTTGTTCACGCGCGTGCTGGGCGAAGCCCCGTTCGGGCTGAAGATCGGCCATACGCGCTTCTGGCTGCGGCAGCAACTGGCCGTGATCGCGTCGCTCGAGCATTTCTTCGGCTATCTCGGCAACTGGGTGCTCAACGCGCACGGACTCGACGAAGGCCGCGCCGACCCGACGATGGTCGACCTGCTGCGCTGGCACGGCGCCGAGGAAGTCGAGCACCGCACCGTCGCGTTCGACATCTACCGGCATATGGGCGGCACCTATCCGGAGCGGTGCGTGCACATGGCGTTCGTGATCCTGCTGCTGCTCTACTACATCACGACCGGCGCGAAATTCATGTACCGGCGCGATCCGGACGCCGGCCGCTACCCGGGCTTCGTGCTCGCGTGGTGGCAGGGTTCGCGGCGCGGGCACCTGCCGTCGTTCTGGAAGGTGATCGGCGCGGCGCTGCGCTATTTCAAGCCGGGCTATACGCCGCATCACGAAGGCTCGACCGAGCAGGCGCTCGCGTACCTCGCCCGCTCGCCGGCCGCGCAGGCGGCCGCGCACGGCGGCAACTGGGGCACGACGAAAGGCGCGTGACCGGGTTTTCGGCCGGCCCGGCAGGCGGCGCCCGCCGAAATGCGTACAATCGCGGCTTCATTTCCCGGAGGTGCCGCGATGGCCATGAAGAAAACCGATCTCGAAAAGAACAAGGCGCTCAAACTGACGCACGCGATGAAGCAGTCGAGCTCCGCGCGTTTCGGCAAGGGCGCCGACGAAGCGGCCAAGCTGGACCGCCGCGCGCAGCGCAAGCTCGACCAGGAACAGGGCCTCGTGCCGTTCGCGTGCAAGCTCAACGCCGCGCTCGTCGAACAGCTGAAGGCACGCGCGGCCACGCACCCGGAAGGGATGACGGGCCTGCTGTCGGAACTGCTCGTGAACGGCCTCGCGCAACGCGACGCGTAACCGCCACGTATCTCGAAATTGCCGTTGACACGGCAGCGCGGCCACGACACACTCGTTCGCATGCCTATGCTCAAGCCCGTCGCCATCGCGCATGAAAGCCGAGTGAACGCCCATACGCGGCGATCACCGGAGGCGCTTGTGCGTTAGCATCGAGATTCAGTCACGCATGTCACGAGGCCTCGCCGGAAACGGATGAGGCCTTTTTGTTTGGGTGCGCGTCATCCCGCCCGGCTCAACGGATGGAGATGACGATGGACCACGCAAGCCGGCTGGTTGTCTGCCCCGATCGGTGCCGCACCGATACGATCGCATTGCCGAGCGTCGAGCTGCATTTCATGGTCGCGCCCGGCAAGACGCTGACGTGGCGCGCGCAGCACGACGCCGAGATTCGCGTACACGACGCAACGCTGTGAATCACGCGGCTCGGCAGCATCGACGATTACCGGCTGCGCACCGGCGACGTGCTGCGCGTACGGCGCGGTGACCGCATCTGGATCGGCACCGGCGACGCCCAGCCCGCCGAAGCGTCGATCGCGACCGCGTACGTGATGCGGCGCGATACGTCGCTGGGGCGGGCGATCGCACGGATGCGCGACATGCTGGGCAGACGAGGTCGAAGAACGCGCGAGTGACGCATCCTGTATCGCCCGCGCATATCCCGAAAATAGTCGTTGACAACGCCGCACGCCGACAACAAAATCGTTCGCATGCCTACGTTCAAGCTCATCGCCATCACGATGCATTGCCCGGTGAACATTCGAAAGAATGGATCACGGGAGGCGCTTGTGCGTTAGCAATCGGGCAGTACCGCATGTCACACAAGGCCTCGCCGGAAACGGATGAGGCCTTTTTGTTCTGGTGCACGTCATCCGTCCGGCTCACTGAATGGAGAAGACGATGGACCAGGCAAGCCCGCTGTTTGAACGCCGCGATCGGCGCCACGCCGGCACGATCGCATTACCGACCGTCGTGATCCGTTTCGCGGTCGCGCCACGCACGACGATGACCTGGCGCGCGCCGCAGGATGCGGAGATCCGCGCGCACGGCGCGGCGCTGTGGATCACGCGGCCGCCAAGCGTCGACGATCACTGGGTGCGGCCCGGCGAGGTGCTGCGCATCGCGCGCGGCGAGCGCATCTGGCTCGGCACCGATGCCGACCGGTCGGCCGAAGCGACGATCACGACCGCGTACGTGCGGCGCGGCGAGCGCGTCAAGCGCATGCTCGCGCAAGTGCAACGTTTGCTCGTCGGGATAGGGAGAAGGAGCGGATGAGCGACGTGCCGTGTCGCACGCGTCACGCGCGCGACACGCGGAGCGGCCGCGACCGGAAACAGACGCACCCGCGGCGCAACACGCCGCAGGTGCGCATCGAAGGACGCGGCACGCCGGTGCGTGCCGCGAGCGATCGCGCGCCGTGCGCAGCGACGGGATGCAGCAAAGGCATCAGGTGCTGGCGGCGAGACGCGGGCCCGTGCTTCGTGGAGTGGAATCGAGGTCGGGACGTTGCGCGGCCTGCGAGGTCACCCACGGATCGATGCCCTGCTTCTGCACCTCTTCGAGGAATGACACACGTGTGCGCCAGTAATCCGCCTGTAATTTCGCATCGATGACGCGCTGTTCGGCTGCGAACAGTTCCATGCGCGCCGTCACGAGCATCGACGCAGCGGTTTTTTCCGGCGTGGGGGCGTGTCGCATCGCCCAGCGGCTGATCCAGTTCAACATGCTGACCTCCGTGATTACGGACGAACCCGCATCGGGCAATCGCAACCGGCCGTGCCTGCCCAAACGCGCAACGGCCTTGACCGCCATTCATCGCCTGGCCTGCACGGACTGCGACTCCCCCGCGTCGGCAATGACCGGCCGGCGTGTGCATGCGCGGTGTATCTATCCTAGAAAGACTTGCCGGTTTACGCGATGGGGTCTTGCAATCTTTTACACAGAAACCACAGTCGCCCCCGCATCGCGAAACGACTGTTGCGCACGGGACGGCTTCGGCGCACGATAGCCCGATACCTGCAACTGCCTGGACTGACGAATGGCCGCCGCACGCCGCGGCCGCGCATCCGCATCGGCCGCGCACGCGCGTTCGCGCGCACCGCCGCCTGCACCGCGTTCGTGCAGCATGCGGGCGCTCCGTTTCAGTCGCATGTCATCGCGCACCGGCCGCGTGCGATGCCGCCGGCGTGCCGTTGCGCACGCATCGGCCCGTCTCGCCCGCCTGCCCCGCGCCGCTTCCCGTCGCTTCCCGTCGCTTCCCGTCGCTTCCCGTCGCTTCCCGTCGTTTCCACCGCTCCCGCCGTTTCAGCCATTTCTGCCGGCCCGCGCCGCGCGAACCGGTAAAATGCGCGCCTTCGTCGCGCGGGCGGGCTGCCAGACCGTTCGCGCGCAGGCAACCGATCGTGCCCCCAACTATATCGTCCGAGCTATCCACGCTATTACAATCCGCCGATAGCCGGACAATAGTGGCTGGTTACAGTTAGCCGGCCGCGCGCTGCCTTTACAACAATTCGGCACAACAATCAACACGACAACCCGACCGGAGAAACGCCTTCATGGAATCCATCAAGCGGTATTTCGGCTTCGCTGAAGCCGGCACCGACTTCCGCACCGAAATACTCGCGGGCGTCACCACGTTCCTGACGATGGCCTACATCATCTTCGTCAACCCCGCGATCCTCGGCGACGCCGGCATGCCGAAGGAATCCGTGTTCGTCGCGACCTGCCTCGTCGCGGCGCTGGCGTCGATCATCATGGGGCTGTACGCGAACTACCCGATCGCCTGCGCGCCCGGCATGGGCCTGAACGCGTATTTCGCGTACACGGTCGTCAAGGGGATGGGTTTCACGTGGCAGGCGGCGCTCGGCGCGGTGTTCATCTCCGGCTGCCTGTTCCTGCTCGTCACGCTGTTCCGCGTGCGCGAGGCAATCGTCAACGGCATTCCGAAATCGCTGCGAATTTCCATCACCGCCGGCATCGGCCTGTTCCTCGGCATCATCTCGCTGAAGACGTCGGGCGTGATCGTCGGCAACCCGGCCACGCTCGTCACGCTCGGCGACCTGCACAAGCACGAGACGATCCTCGCGATCGTCGGCTTCTTCACGATCGTCACGCTCGACCACCTGCGCGTGCGCGGCGCGATCCTGATCGGCATCATCGGCGTGACGATCCTGTCGTTCTTCTTCGCCGGCAACCAGTTCCACGGCGTGTTCTCCGCGCCGCCGTCGATCGACGCGACGCTGTTCAAGCTCGACATCGGCGCCGCGCTGTCGACCGGCATCATCAACGTGATCCTCGTGTTCTTCCTCGTCGAGCTGTTCGACGCGACGGGCACGCTGATGGGCGTCGCGAATCGCGCGGGCCTGCTCGTCGAAGGCAAGATGAACCGCCTGAACAAGGCGCTGCTCGCCGACAGCACGGCGATCGTCGCGGGCTCGGTGCTCGGCACGTCGTCGACCACCGCGTACATCGAAAGCGCGTCGGGCGTGCAGGCCGGCGGCCGCACCGGCGTGACGGCGATCACCGTCGCGGTGCTGTTCCTCGCGTGCCTGTTCATCGCGCCGCTCGCCGGCGTCGTGCCGGCCTACGCAACGGCGCCCGCGCTGCTGTACGTGTCGTGCCTGATGCTGCGCGAGATGGTCGAGGTGCCGTGGGACGACGCGACGGAAGCCGTGCCGGCCGCGCTGACCGCGCTGCTGATGCCGTTCACGTATTCGATCGCGAACGGCGTCGCGTTCGGCTTCATCGCGTACGGCGGCCTCAAGCTGCTGACGGGCCAGGGCCGCACGGTCAAGCCGATCGTCTGGATCATCGCGGCCGTGTTCCTGTTCCGCTTCTTCTATCTCGGCAGCGAGTAAGCGAAGCACATCGCCGCGCCACACGATGCAACGAAAAAACGCCACCTTCGGGTGGCGTTTTCGTTTTCGCACGATTCATCCGCGATCCTGACGAATCGACGCGCACGCCCCTATCGATGGTCGACCATCCCGCCCGGCGCGCATACGAAAATGCCGCCCGGCCCCACCGAACGGCATTGCGTGAAAGGCAACGTCTTCGTGCGCCGCGCTCGGTCGCGCGCGCCGCCGGACGAGCGTCGTGTCGTCAGCGCCAGTTGGCCTCGTAGAAACGCACGTAGCCGCTACGCAGCGTCACGCACTGCGCGCGCGTTTCCGACAGCAGGCGCCGTGCGGCCGCCTCGATGCGCTCGCGGTGCTGGTCGAATGCGCCGACCATGTCCTCGAAGCGCGGCGACGCCGCACCGAAGTGGTCTTCCAGCGCCTCGGCGGTGATCTGACATTGGACGCGCTCGCCATTGACCAGTGCCGTGAACCCCAGCATCAGGTCACGCCCCGAATACTCAGGCTTCTCGTTCGTGAAATGGATCTGCATGGGCGCCGCCTCGACCGGTAGAAAACGAATGACCGCGTCCGTCGTCCGCTACCGGCCGGACGAAATGTACGCGGGCTCGCCGGCGGAGGCCCCGACCGCGGGGTGTGGCGCGGTCGATGCATGCCGGTTGAATTCCACTTTAGACGGTTTCGCGCGGGACACAAAAATTTCGGTGTGCGTCGTTCCGACGCGCATTTCGTCTGATCTGCGCGGCATCCGGCACCGTTTCAGCAACGGACGTCAGTGCGGATCGGTCGGCCAGATGTTGAGCGCGATCGCGGCGGTCGTGACGCCCACCGCAATCGCGGCCGCCCCGTATCTCACCGCATCGGTCAGATCGAACAGCAATCCGTGGATCGCCACGGCAATGCCGCCCAGCATGATGAAAGTGGCGATGGCCGCCAGCACGACTCTCAGTTCCGCCCGAACCATGATGCGTCTCCCGAACGGATGCATGTCGCGTCGCATGCATGTTGCACTGCGGAACACGGCGCGTGCGTGTTCCATTTCCATCATTGCAGGCGGGCGCTTAAAAGCAAGGGGATTTTGTTCGCGGTCGCGCATCGCACGTGGCGCTTGTATGATGATGCGTACCCGGACGGTCGGCCGTCGCGCCGAATGGTGCACCGCGAGCGGAGCCGCACTCCGCCGCCGATTCCGATCCGGTCGGCCCCGGCGGCCCCGGGAACAGGAGACACATCATGCCGCAACCCTTCGTGCTGCCCGCCACCGCGGGGCGTACCGACCTGCTCGCGCAGGCGCATGCGCGTTCGACCGCGGTCGGCCTGCGCGCGCACGAACGCCCCGATTTCTCGCCGCTGTCGCGCGTCGCGCTGCGCGAACTGCTCGACACGAACCACACGCTGTTCTCGCACGCCCGCCCGGTGATGGAGGACCTCCACGCGCAGATCGCCGAGACGCAAAGCCTCGTGCTGCTGACCGATGCCGACGGCGTGATCCTGCACAGCATCGGCGACGCGGACTTCATCGAGAAAGCGAACCGCGTCGCGTTGTGCAACGGCGTGTCGTGGGCCGAAGGCGCGCGCGGCACCAACGCGATCGGCACCGCGCTCGCGTCGGGCCAGGCCGTGGTCGTGCACGGCTCCGAACATTTCCTGCGCGCGAACCACATCCTCACCTGCGCATGCGCGCCGATCGTCGATCCGTTCGGTCGCACGCTTGGCACGCTGGACGTGAGCGGCGACCCGCGCGGCTCCAGCCCGCATACGCTCGCGCTGGTGCGAATGTCCGCGCAACTGATCGAGAACCACCTGTTCGCGAACCAGTGCGGCGAAGCGCTGCGGCTGCGCTTTCACGCGCACGAGGATTGCGTCGATTCGCTGTTCGCCGGGCTCGTCGCCTTCGGCCCCGACGGCGGGCTGATCGCCGCGAACCGCAGCGCCCAGTTCCAGCTCGGCGCGTCGTTCGACGCACTGCAGCATCAGACGAGCGACGCGTTGTTCGGCATGCGCTTCGCCCAGCTCGCGCAGCAGGCCGCGCGCGCGCCGGGCGCCACGTTCCGCCTCACGCTGTCGACCGGCGTGCGCGTGCTCGCCCGCTGCGAATTCCCGGAAGCGCAGAAAACGACCGTCGCGGTCACGCCGCCGGCGCCGGCCGCGCGCGTGCGAGCACCGGACCCGGACGCGATCACGTTCGCGACGCTCGACACCGGCGACGCGCGCATGGCCGCCGTACTCGAACGCGTCGCGAAGATCCGCGGGCGCGACCTGCCGCTGCTGATCCTCGGCCAGACGGGCACCGGCAAGGAATGGCTCGCCCGCGCGCTGCACCAGGCGTCGCCGCGCGCGGACGGTCCGTTCGTCGCGGTCAACTGCGCGGCGCTGCCCGATTCGCTGATCGAGGCCGAGCTGTTCGGCTACGAAGACGGCGCGTTCACGGGCGCACGCAAGCGCGGCAGCCCCGGCAAGATCGCGCAGGCCGACGGCGGCACGCTGTTTCTCGATGAAATCGGCGACATGCCGCTCGCGCAGCAGGTGCGGCTGATGCGCGTGCTGCAGGAGCGCGCGGTGATGCCGCTCGGCGGCGCACGCGCGGTGCCGGTCGACGTGCGGGTGGTCTGCGCGACTCACCGCGACCTGCGCGCGATGATCGCGGAAGGCACGTTCCGCGAGGATCTGTTCTACCGGATCAACGGGCTCGCGGTCACGCTGCCGGCGCTTGCCGCCCGCACCGACCTGCCGGCGCTCGTCGAGCGCATCCTCGCGCGGCTCGCGCGCAGCGAGCCGATGCCGCGCCGTCTCGCGGCCGACGTGCTCGATGCATTCGCGCGCCACCGCTGGCCCGGCAACCTGCGGCAGATGACCAACGTGCTGCGCACGGCCGGCATGCTCGCCGAAGACGAAGCCGAAATCACGCTCGCGCATTTGCCCGACGATTTCTGGCTCGACTGCGACGATGCGCCGGCTGGGCCAGCGGCGGCCACCCCGGCCGCATCGGCCCCGTCGGCCGGCAAGCACGAAGGCACGACGCTGCAAAGCCACCAGGCCGCGATGATCGACGCGGTGCTCGCGCGGCACGGCGGCAACGTGTCGGCGGCCGCGCGCGAACTCGGCCTCGCCCGCAATACCGTGTACCGGTATCTGCGGCGGCACTGATGCACACGGCCGGCGGCCGTCGGCCGCTAGCGCGTTCGGGTATGCTTGGCGCGTTGCCGCCGAACCGCCGCCCGCTTCAGTCATGACCGATCCAGAACACCCGCCCGTCGTGCGCATCGAGCCGCTCGGCGCCACCTTCGACGCGCCCGATGCGCTGACCGTGCTCGAAGCCGCCGCATTCGCGCGCGTATCGCTGCCGCGCTCGTGCCGCAACGGCACGTGCCGAAGCTGCCTTTGCCGGATCGTCAGCGGCAGCGTACGCTACACGATCGAATGGCCGGGGCTCTCCCGCGAGGAAAAGGCCGACGGCTATACGCTGCCGTGCGTGGCCGTCGCGACGTCGGACCTCGTGCTCGACGTGCCCGACGCGGTCATGCTCGACTAGACGCGGCGCGCGACCGCGCGCGTCGTCCTGCAACGCTCGATCCTGCATGGAGAACGTGATGGTCCAGCCAACCGATCGCATCGAAAAACAGACGCTGCTCGCCGCATCGCCCGACCGCGTCTGGGCAGCCGTGAGCAATTCCGGCGAATTCGGCCAGTGGTTCGGCGTGTCGTTCGACGGCCCGTTCGAGGCCGGCCAGTCGCTGTTCGGCCGCATCACCCCCACCCGCGTCGACGACGACGTCGCCAAGGCGCAGGAGCCCTATGCGGGCACTGTGTTCGAAATCGTCGTCGACCGTATCGAACCCAAGCAACTGTTCTCGTTTCGCTGGCATCCGTTCGCGATCGATCCGAATGTCGATTACGCGTCCGAGCCGATGACGCTCGTCACGTTCACGCTCGCGGCGCAGGCGGGCGGCACGCTGCTCACCGTCACCGAAACGGGCTTCGACCAGTTGATCGAAGCGCGTCGCGCGACCGCGCGCGACATGAACGACCAGGGCTGGGCCGCGCAGATGACGCTGATCGCAAAGTATCTGGCGCTGCACGCGTAGCGCGCCGCTACGCCGCACGTCCGCGCCGACCGGCGCATCGACGTGCGTGGCATAATCGGCGGCATCGTCGTCCACCCGCCGCCGCGCATCGCATGCTGAGTCGTCGTCTCCGGAAGATCGGCAGTCTGATCGGGATGCTCGCCATCCTGATGACGGCGCTCGCGCCGACGATCTCGCAGGCGCTGACCACGCAAGGGCGCGTCGACGCGCTGCTGGCCGGCTACTGTTCGTCCGCGCCGGCCGCCGGCACGCCGTCCGCCGATGCGGCGACGAAAAGCCTGCAGGCCCATCTCCAGGCATGCGGCTACTGCAGCCTGCTTGCCCATACCCCCGCGCTGCCCGCGCCCGAACTGACGTTCGCGGCTCACGTGCACGCAATCGAGCATCGCGCGGCCACCCGCTTCGAAAGCCTGCGCCGCGCGCTACCGCTCACGTCCGCGCAACCGCGCGCCCCTCCGTTCACGTCCTGATCCGTCGTCATTGCGCGTGATGCCGTCGTGCATCGCGCCGTCCGCGCACGCCGCCGGCGTGCGCGACGTGTCACGTTTCGAAGGACGATCATGTCTCACCCTGCTGCGCACGGCGTCGTGCCGGGCATGTGGTTGGCCGCCGCCGGTTCGGATTGCCGCGCCCGCATTCGCCCGCATGCGAATGCCTGGCCGCGCAGGTCCGCGCCGACCGGCGTCGGCATCGATGCCGCTCCGCGCAGCCGTCCGTCGAATCCGTTTTTTCATCCGATTCGTCATTCGCTCATCCAGCCATGAAAACCACCCTTTTCGTTCGCGGCGCACTCGCCGCACTCGGCTTCGTCGTCATCCAGGCCGCCCACGCGCATGCGCTCCCGAAAACGCAGGACCCGGCTCCCGACGCCACGCTGTCCACCGCGCCGCACGCGGTCACGATCGATTTCGGCGAGGCGCTCGAGCCGGCGTTCAGCTCGATCGCCGTGACCGACAGCCAAGGGCAATCGGTCGTTGACGGGAAATCGGCCGTCGACGCCGGCAACCGGAAGCGAATGCACGTCCCACTCGCGAACCTGAAGCCCGGCACCTACACGGTCGCGTGGATCGCGGTGGCCAGCGACGGCCATCGCACGCACGGCCGCTACACGTTCACGCTGAAGTAACGCATGGCACGCACGCGGTGCGCATCGGCGCTTCGTGCCAAGCGCATTCGCATCGATGCCCGCGGCATCGCACCCAATAAGGAGAACACATGATGAAACGCCCGATTCCGACCGGCCTGCTCATGGCACTGACGCTGCACGCCACCGCCACGTTCGCCGCGCCGGCCATCCAGGCCGATGCGTGCTGGATCCGCACGATGCCGGCGACGGTGCCGTCGTCCGGCTACTTCACGCTGAAGAACCACGGCGACGCGCCCGCGACGCTGACCGGTATCGACACGCCCGCCTACGGGATGGCGATGGTGCATGAAACGCAGACGAGCGGCAGCACCGCGAAGATGGTGCACGTCGATTCGGTCGTCGTGCCGGCGCACGGCGCGGTGACATTCAAGCCGAAAAGCTATCACGTGATGCTGGAGGAGCCGCGCCAGGCCGTCGCGCCCGGCGCGAAGGTGCCGTTCCGGCTGCACTTCGCGGACGGCTCGACCGTGTCCGTGACCTGCGACGCGAAGGCGCCGACCTACGCCGGCCAGTAACGCCGCCCGCCTCACGATCGAAGGAGACGCACATGAAAGACCGCCTGCCGCTGGCCGACCTGATCGTTCGCTACCGGACGCCGCTGAATGTCGCGGTACTGATCGTCTGCGGGTTGTGGGCCGCATGGATCGCGTGGATGACGCGGCCTGCCGCCATCGATACACCGCCGTCGATTCCCGCGTACTGCATGCGCGACGCGCGCTGACACGCCGGACGGCACGGTTCCGGCGGCGGCCCGCGCCATTATTGGCGTGGCATCATCGCGTCATCCCGACCGCCGGAACCGCCTCTCGGAGCGCCGCATGTCCATTCAGACCTGGATGCTGTTTGCCGCCGCCTATCTCGCGACGACGCTGTCGCCGGGGCCCAACGTGCTGCTCGTGATCCGCAACACGGTGCGCTACGGCGCGCACGGCACCGCGGCGACGATCGCCGGCAACCTCGTCGCGCAGGGTGTGATCGTGCTGCTGGTCGCGCTCGGCGTCGGCGCGGTGCTGGCCGCGATGCCGCCGCTGTTCGTCGCGATGAAGGTGATCGGCGCCGCGTACCTGATGGTCCTGGGTGTCCGGCAGTTGCGCGGCGACCGCAAGGCCGCCGCATCGAGCGGCCCAACGGAGATCGCCGTGCCCGATCGCCGCAAGCTGTTCCGCGAAGCGCTGTTCGTATCGGGCAGCAATCCGAAGACGATGATCTTCCTGTCCGCGTTCATGCCGCAGTTCGTCGTGCACGACCGGCCGCTCGCGCTGCAGTTCGTCGTGATGTACGCGACGATCGCGTGCACGGTCGTGGTCGTTCACAGCGTCTATTCGGCCGGCGTGCGCCGCCTGCATCGCGGCTTCGGCATGAGCCGCGCGGTGCGCGCGCTCAAGCGCGCGAGCGGACTGCTGTTCGTCGGGCTCGGCATCAAGCTGCTGACCGCGCGGCAGGCATGAGACGACCTCCTCCCGTCAGCGCAGGCGAGCGGCCAGCGCGGCGGTGATCTCGGCGAACGACGGCCGCGCATCGACGTCCTCGTTCACGCAGGCCGCCGCCAGCGCATCGAGCGCGTCGGCGTGCGATCCACAGCGCTCGAGCAATTCGCCGAGCAGATAGCCGAACGCGCGCACTTCGAGCCGTTCGAACCTCGCGTCGCGCGTGCGTTCGTTCGGGTCGTACAGCGACGCCGCGCCGAAATCCCCGAGCAACGCGCCGCCTGCACCGTCGTGCAGGATGTTGTGCGCATACAGGTCGCCATGCATGATGCCACGCGCGTGCAGATGACCGGCGACCGACGCGATGCCGTGCGCGATTCGCACCGCTTGCGCCGGATCGAACCTCGCATCGGCGGCGTAGACGTCGCGCGTGCAGGACGCGAAGCTCGGCGGCCCGGCGAGGTTCGTCAGCACCGGATCGACCAACGCCATCACCAGGCCGTGCGTGCCGTCCGGATGCCCGCGCACCTTGCCGATCACGGGGATCAGGTTTGGGTGACCGCCGGCATGCAGGCATGCGGCCATTTCGCAATCGGGCAGGCCGTCGCTCGTCACCGCGCCCTTGAACAGCTTGACCGCGACCGTGCGCGGTGGATGGCCGTCCGCGCGCCACTGTGCACGGTAAATGACGCCCGACGCGCCCTCGCCCAGCTTCTGTTCGCATGACAGCGCCGCCCAGTCGATCTCCGCGACGTCCGGTTCCGCGGACGCCGCAGCCTCCGGCACCGCGCCGAGCGGATTGCCGGCAACGGCAAGCCATGCGAGACGCGGCAGGCGCAGCAGCCAGTCGGGCAACGCCTCCAGCCGGTTCGCGGACAGGCGCACCAGTTCCAGCGCGCGGCACGCGGCCAGTTCCGCAGGCAGCGCGCGCAGCTGGTTGCCGGCGAGCATCAGCTTCTGCAACCGCGCACAGTCGCCGATGTCGGCCGGCAGTTCGTCGATCGCGTTGTCGGTCAGGATCAGCCAGCGCAGCGCACGCGGCAGCGCGCCGCGCGGCACGGTGCGGATCCGGTTCGCCTTGAAGCCGATCATGTCGAGCTGCTCGCACGCGCCGAGCACGCCAGGGAAAGCGGTGAAGCGGTTGCCCGACGCGAACAGGATGCGCAGGCGATGCAGCCGCGGCAGATCGTCCGGCAGCGCGGACAGCGCATTACCGGTCAGGTCGAGCACTTCGAGCGTGTCGGCCAGATCGAAGATCTCGCGCGGAAATTCGGTCAGCCCGCACGCGAGCTTGAGTTGCCGCGCGCCCGCCAGTTGGCCGGCCTGCAGGTGTTCGAGGGTGTGGGTCACGGGAAGAAAACGGGTGGCGGTTGCGTTGATCGTCGGGTCGATCGGACGAATTCTACGGGATCGATCGGGCACCCATGCACGACCTTGTCACACCCCCTTCACAAACGCGCGATGTGACGTTAGAATTGCGCCCCTTGCAGTGCCGACGTGGTGAAATTGGTAGACACGCTATCTTGAGGGGGTAGTGGCGAAAGCTGTGCGAGTTCGAGTCTCGCCGTCGGCACCAGATGCGTTTTCCCCGCATTCCAGCATTCTCTGAAACCCGCGACAGCACCTGGCTTCGCGGGTTTTTTGTTTTCCGCTACGCCAACAACAAAAAATTCCGCACGACCGCGGACGGCTCGTCGCAGCGCGACGCAATCGCCAGCCTGGCGCGGAACCGGTTACCCGCGAACGGCCGGTACACGACCCCGGGAACCTGCACCTGCGTAATCGCCTTCGGCACGACCGACACGCCGAGCCCGGCCGCCACCAGCGTCACCGCGGACGCGATCTGCGGCGCCGGTTGCGCCATGCGCGGCTCGAACCCGGCGGCCCGGCACGCGGCGACGATGTCGTCGAACAGCGCGCCGCCGGCCGCGCGCGGCACCTGCACGAACGACTCGTCGGCCAGTTCCGCCAGCTCGATGCGCCGCCGCTGCGCGAGCCGGTGCGCGACGGGCAGCGCGACGAACATCGGCTCCTCGTCCCAGTCCGACACCCGCAGCGTCGCGGCGACGCGACGCTCGGGCCGCACGATCGCGACATCGACGCGCCCCGCCTCGAGCGCCTCCAGCAAAACCCCTGACGTCGCTTCCTGCAACGTCAGCTCGGCCTCCGGAAACGCCTCCCGAAAGCGCCGAATCAGATCCGACACCTTCGGATTGAACGCGGCCGTGCCGGTGAAGCCGACCCGCAAATGGCCGGTTTCCCCGCGCGCCGCGCGCCTGGCCGCCCGGGCCGCGCGCTCGGCGTCGTCGAGCACGCGTCGCGCCTCCTCCGCGAACACCTCGCCCGCCAGCGTCAGCTCGGCGCCGCGCGCGGTCCGCTTGAACAGCTCCACGCCGAGCTCGTTCTCGAGCGCCTTGATCTGCTGGCTCAACGGCGGCTGGCCGATGCCGAGCGTTTCGGCGGCCTTCGTGAAATTCGACGCGGCCGCGACGGCCAGAAAGTAGCGGAGATGCCGGAGTTCCATGCGTGACGTGACCTCGCGGTGAGTCGGATTAATCCGTCAGCCAGTGTTAAAACATATGGCTGCGGTTCATTTCATATATTGGACATATACATGACCGTGCGCAAGAATTCGTGTATCCCGTCGCACAACGAGTGCCTTCATGTCCTCCGCTTCGATTTCCCGTTCCCTGCCCGGCACGCAGAACACCGCACCCGATGCGCTGCCGGCCGGTGTGTCCCCGCGCTCGGCCGCGTACAAGCGCATCGCGTTCGCGCTGTTCCTCGCCGGCTTTTCCACTTTCTCGCTGCTGTACTGCGTGCAGCCGCTGCTGCCCGCGTTCGCCCGCGAGTTCAACGTCGGCGCGGCGTCGAGTTCGCTCTCGCTGTCGCTGTCGACCGGGATGCTCGCGGTGTCGATCCTGTGCGCCGGCGCGCTGTCCGAACGCGTCGGGCGGCGCGGGCTGATGTTCGCGTCGATGACGCTGGCCGCGCTGTTCAACCTGCTCGCCGCGTGGTCGCCGAACTGGCACCTGCTGCTGGTCTGGCGTGCGCTCGAAGGCTTCGCGCTGGGCGGCGTGCCGGCGGTGGCGATGGCGTATCTCGCGGAAGAAATCGCGGCGGACGGCCTCGGCTTCTCGATGGGGCTCTATGTCGGCGGGACCGCGTTCGGCGGCATGATCGGGCGGATCGGGATGAGCGCGCTCGAAGAGCACTTCTCGTGGCGAACCGCGATGCTGTCGATCGGCGTCGTCGACCTGCTCGCGGCGATCGCGTTCGTGATGCTGCTGCCGCCGTCGCGACGCTTCGTGAAGCGCACCGACCTGACGCTGCGTCACCACCTGCGGCTGTGGCACGCGCAATTGCAGCACGCGCGCCTGCCGTTCGTATTCGCGATCGGCTTCCTCGTGATGGGCGCGTTCGTGACGATCTACAACTACGCCGGGTTCCGGCTCATGGCCGCGCCGTTCAACCTGAGCCCGACCGCGTGCGGGCTGATCTTCGGCGCGTACCTGTTCGGGATGGTGTCGTCGTCGAGCGCCGGCGCGCTCGCCGATCGTCTCGGGCGGGCGCCGGTCCTCGTCAGCGGCATCGTCGTGTTCGCGGCGGGCCTCGCGCTGACGCTGTCGCACTCGCTCGCCGCGATCGTCGTCGGCATCGTGCTCGTGACGATCGGCTTCTTCGTCGCCCACTCGGTCGCGAGCGGCTGGGTCGGCGCGCTCGCGGGCGCCGCGAAGGGGCATGCGGCTTCGCTGTATCTGCTCGCCTACTACGTCGGGTCGAGCGTGCTCGGCTCGGTCGGCGGCGCGTTCTGGCAACGCGGCGCGTGGACGAGCGTCGCCGCGTACGTCGCGGTGCTGCTCGTCATCGCATTGCTGGCGGCGCGGCGGTTGAGCCGCGCTTGAGCCGCGCTCAGCCACGCGTGACCCGACGCGGCGCGGCGCGATGCGCACCCTGCATCGCGCGCCGGCCGCTCAGCCGTCACGACACCAGCGCATCGTCCCCCTTCACCGCATACGCCGCCTCGCGCCGCCGCAGCTTCATCGCGATCAGCGCCGCCAGCACCGCGAGCGCGACGCCGGTGAGAAACCCGCCCGTGTAACCGACCTTCGCGGTCAGCGACAGGATCGTCGACGACGCGATCAGCTCGCCGAGATCGCGCGTGCTCTGCACGGCCGTCACGTCGGTGCCGGCCTGATCGCTGCCGCCGGCGAAACGCATGCCGGCCGTCATGATCGACACGGACGTGATGCCGGTCGCCAGCGAGCCGAGCACCGTGCACAGCCACGCCCACGACGGCGACACCGGCAGCCACCCGTTCGCCTGCGCGAACCACAGCAGCGCGGCCGCGCCCGCGCAACTCACGCCGGCCGTAAACGCGCGCCACAGCCCGAGCGCCCTCACGAGCCACGCGCCGCCGCCGCAACCGAGCACGACCGTCACGACGCCGCCCGCCATCCCGAGTTTGCCGATCGCGTCGAGCGACCAGCCCGCGTCGTTGAGGAACAGCTTCGACAGGCCGAAGCCCGATACGGCGGTCATCGCCGACAGCAATGCGAGCGACAGCAGCGACCACGAACGCGGCCGCTTCGCGAAGCGCACGAGGCTCGCATCGTGTTCGGGCCGGACGCGCGCGCGATCCGCGTCGCGCGGCAGCACCCACAGCACGCAGACGAGGCTCGCGAGCGGGACGGCGGCCAGCGCGAGAAACGCGGTAGGCTGGCCGAACAGGCCGATCAGCGTCAACGTGCCGGCGCCGCCGCCGAAGAAGCCGATCATCACGCCCGCGATCTGGATCGCGTTGATCTTAGCGAGCGTGTCGCCACTGAAATGCTCGGCGGCCATCCCGTCGTTCGCGATGTCCTGCGTCGCGCTCGCGAGCGACGCGACGGCCAGCAGCCCGACCGCCCAGCCGGCCGTCGCGACGGTCATCCCGATCTGCGCGAGGCTGACCAGGCACAGCACGACGATCGTCTGCATCGGCAGCATCCAGCTGCGCCGCCGGCCGATGCGGGGCGACCAGCGGTTGTCGACGACGGGCGCCCACAGGAATTTCACGACCCACGGCAGCCCGACGAGCGGCAGGAACGCGAGCGCGTGAAGCGGCGCGCCGTCGTGGCGCAGCAGCGTCGGCATCGCGTCCATCGCGATGCCGATCGGGATTCCCTGTGACAGGTAAAGCAGCGTGATCGTGATGACCAGGCGGCGATGTTCGAGCAGGTCGCGCATCGAAGTCTCCAGTTGCATGAAGTTAAAAAGGTTCGGCGCCGGCCGGCACGCGCGCAGGCTGCATCGCGTCGCGCCGCGGACGGCGCGCCGCACGCAGCAGCAATGCGCCGAAGGCGACGAGCGCCACGTCGATCGGCCAGTACACGGGCTGGCCCGCGCCCCGCAGCGCGAGCGCGCAATGGGTCGCGCCGGCCAGCCCGTACGCGATGCCGGCCGCACGCATCAGCACGCGCAGCCATGCCGCGCGATCGGCGACGCAGGCCGCGAGCGCGATCGCGCCGCCCCACACGGCCCAGAACAGCATCGCGAGCGCATGGTCGACGTGCATGCCGTCGGGCAGCGCACGGCCGGCGAACAGCAGCGCGCCGCCCGCGAGCACGAGCCCGCCGCACACGCCGACCGCGGCGGCGCCCAGCACGTCCGCCGAACGCTCGCGCTGCGCACGCCGCCGCTCGATCCACAGATGCAGCCCCGTCGCGCACAACGCGCACGCGGCGAGCCCCATCAGGAAATGCAGCACGCGCAGCCCATCACCGGCCGCCCCCACCCAGCCGTATTGCGCGAAATGCAGCGGCTGCACCGCGATGAACGCGCGCAGCCAGAAGCCGCGGCCGCGCGACGTCGCATCGGCGAGCCATTGCCCGTCCGTCGCACGGTACAGGTGGCGTTCGAACACGGCGGTGCTCGGCAGGCCCGCGGTCGTGCCGGCAATCTCGACGCGCGCATTCACATCGCCCCAGCGATGCAGCACGACGGCTTCGGGCCGGAAATCCGGCCTGCGCACCGCGTCGCGCCGCAGCAGCGCATCGAGATCGGGCGCATGTCGCCACGGGCCGCCGGCTTCCACGGGCGGCGGCCCGCCCAGCAGTTCGGCGAACGCACGCTGCGGCTGCCCCGGATACGCGACGCCCGCGAGCGACACCGTGCCGAGCGCGCCGAGCCCCGACAACGCGCCGGTGAACGCGAACAGCACGAGCCACGGCGTGCCCCACAGGCCGATCCATGCGTGCAGGTCGAACAGCGCGACGCGCAAGCCGTGGCCGCGCCGGATGCGCGCCGCATCGGGCCAGCGCTTGCGATGCACGACGATGCCCGCGACGACGAGCACGAGCAGCACGATGCCCCACAGGCTGACGAAGATGCGCCCGGGGAAGCCGGCGAACAGCGTCTTGTGCAGCGTGACGATCAAGGTCGCCCGCCCTGCGTCGGGCAGCGGCGCGCCGGTTGCCGGATCGAGTGCGAGCGTGCATGTCTGGCGCGCGTCGCAGAAACGGATGGCCGGATCGTCCGGCCGCGGCAGCACGATGCGCGCGTCGCGCAACGCCACCCCGAGCGACGCCGCGCGCGTGACGAGCGCGTCGAGCGGCAACGTCGGCCGCGCGACGGCCACCGCCGGCGGCCGCCACCAGCCCTGCATCGAATCGAATGCGAGACTCCAGGCACCGCTGAACAGCACGACGAACAGCACCACGCCGAACAGCGCACCGGCGCCGCGATGCAGCGCGCGCCAGCGCGAACGCGACGAAGCATCCATGTCAGCGCCCTCCCCAGAACATCGCGCACGGCACGAGCACCGCGAGCCACACACCCGCGCGCCACGTGGCCTGCCGCCAGCCGGGCGCGACGAGCACCCACAGCAGCGCGGCGACGCTCGCGGCGAGCGTCAGCAACACGGCCGCATAGAGCCGGTTCAGGCCGTCGTCGGGGTAATGACGGGCCAGCGTGAGCGCGAGCGCGACCGCACCCGGCAGCACGCCGCCGATCGCGATCGCCGCCCGCGCCCCCCAGCCGGACGCCATCAGAATTGCCCGCGCACGGTCAGCATCACGTTGCGCGGTTCCCCGTAACGGTTGTTCCAGCCGGGCTGGCTCAGGCTCAGGTAGTAGTGGCGGTCGAACAGGTTGTTGACGTTGAGCGCGGCGCTCCAGTGCTTGTCGTAGCGGTAGCCGAGCCGCACGCTCGCGAGCGCGTAGCCGCCCTGGCTCATCGTGACGCCGTTCGCCTGCGCCGAGTAGCTGCTCTGCACCTGCACGCCGCCGCCGATGCTCCAGCGCCGCTCCTGCCACGGCAGGTCGTAGTTGGTCCACAGCCGGAACAGGTGGCGCGGATTCAGCAGCGGCGCGAACGTGCCCGCGTTCGCGAGGTTGTCCGCATAGCGCATCGTGTCGTACGTGTAGCTCGCCCACACGCTCCACCACGGCGTGATGCGGCCGTTCGCCTCGAACTCGAAACCCTGGCTGCGCACGCTGCCGCCGTTCACGTAGTAGCAGCTCGGCCCCGCGCACGGATGCGCGAGGTCGACCTGCGGGTTGTTGTCGAGATCGATGCGGAACGCCGCGAGCGACACGTTGAGCTTGCCGCCCGCCAGTTCGCCCTTCACGCCCGTTTCGTAGGTGCGCCCCTTCACCGGCGTCAGGATGCCGCCGCCCCACATCGACTTGGTCTGCGGCTGGAACACCTCCGCATAGCTCGCGTACCACGACCAGTCGCGCGCGAAATCCCAGATCAGCCCGCCGTATGGCGTGAACTGGTGGCCGGTGTTGTAGTGCGCGCCGAGGCTGTCCTGGTTCCACCAGCTCATCCGGCCGCCGAGCACGAGCGTCAGCGGTTCCGCGAGCTTGATGCGGCCGAGCCCGTAGACGCCCTTCTGCGAAATGTCGTTCTGCTGCGATTGCTGGTACGGCCCGATGCCGGGCTCGGGCACGCTGCTCGGGTTCCAGCGATACACATTCACCGGCGTGCCGGCCACGTCGCCGAGCAGCGGCGCCGTCATCTGCCCGCTGCTGCTGTTCGCGTAGGTGACGCCGAACAGCAGGTCGTGCGTGAGCCCGAACGCATGCACGGGGCCCTGCACGTTCGCATCGAGGCTGCGGCTGTAGCTGCTGAACTGGTAGGCGGCGCCGGTCAGCCGGCCGCCGGCGCCCGTCGCCGGATCGATCGCGCCGAACGAACCCGCGTACTTCAGGTCCGAGCGCACGCTCTGGTATTCGCCGCTGACCTTTGCTTTCCAGCCGGCGCCGAGCTTCTGCTCGACCGACGCGAACGCACGCGTCGTGTCCCAGTTGAAGCGGCCCCACGCGGTGTCGAGGAACGTCGAGCGCGACAGGCCGAGGCTCGACCCGTCGCGCGCCATCGGCACGCCGGACATGTCGGGCACCGACGACGTGGTCTGGTACTGCGCGCCGAACGTGAGCAGCGTGTCGCGCGTCACGTCGACTTCCGTGACGCTGTAGATCGAACGCGTGTCCTGCTTCGCATGGTCGTAGAAGAAGTGGCGATCCTCGTACGCGGCGACGAGCCGGCTGCGCACGGTGCCGGCCGCATTGAGCGGGCCGCCGATGTCGGCTTCCGCGCGATAGCGGTCCCAGCTGCCGACGCTTGCGGTCGCATGCGCGGAAAACTGGTATTGCGGGCGCTTGCGCACGAGGTTGACGGTCGCGGCCGGATTGCCGGAGCCGTGCAGCAGCCCGTTCGCGCCGCGCAGGATTTCCACGCGCTCGTACACCGAGATGTCCTGCGGCGCGCTCGCCATGTCGCCGATCACGACCGGCACGCCGTCGAATTCGAACGAATCGACCTTGAAGCCGCGCACGAAGTACGCGGTGGTGAGCAGCACGTAAGGCTGGACCGTCACGCCGGCCGACTGCTGCATCACCTCGTCGAGCGAGAACAGGTTCTGCTGGTCGATCCGCTCGCGCGTCGTCACGCTGACCGACTGCGGAATCTCGCGCAACGCGAGCGGCATCTTGCCGACCGTCGCCACCGACGGATCGTCGGCCACGCTGCGCGACGCATTCACCGCAATCGCCTTCAACTCGCCCCCGGCAGGCTGCGCGGCGGCCGCCTCTTCCTTGCGGACTTCCGCGCCGCCCGCCGGCGCCGCATCGGCGAACGCCGCCGCCGGATGCGCGGCGATCAGCAGGCCGAGGTACAGCGACGGACGCCAGCGCCCGAAACGGGCGACGCGCGCGCCCTGCATCATCGATCTCTCAGGTTCCCGTACCTCGTACCGCATTCACGCCCCCGTATTTGATAATCATTCTCATTATCAATTAGAACCGGCAGGCGATTTTTCGATCGAGGGGCTTTTCCTATCGATTCCGGGCACGGCGGCCCGTATTGTTCACGTCACTGTTCGGATTCGGCCGAGCGGAATTCCGCGTCCGCGCCGGCGGGCGGCGCCCCGTCGGGTGGCCGTCCGGCGCGGGCGAACGCCGCGTACCACGCATCGGTCTCGATCAGTTGCGCGTGCGTGCCGGTCGCCCGCACGCGGCCCGCGTCGAGCACGACGATCGTGTCGGCGGCCGCCGCCAGCGCCGGCTGGTGCGTGACGACGATGCGCGTGCGCTGCCCGCGCAGCGCGACGAGACTGTCGCGCACGCGCCGCGCGCTCAGTTCGTCGAGGCTCGCGGTCGGCTCGTCGAACATCAGCACCGGCGCCCGCGCGAGCAGCGCACGCGCCAGGCACGCCCGCTGGCGCTGCCCGCCCGACAGCACCTGCCCGCCCGGCCCCACGGGCGCGGGC